>JAPLUM010000132.1 GCA_026397605.1 Verrucomicrobiota bacterium
CGCTTCCCCTTTGACGACACCACCCCACCCGCCGTCCCAGGCCAACCCGAAGAGCGCGAATACCAAGCCATCGGCGTCATCGGAGACGACGAAGTCGGCATCCCCAGCGACATCGTGGAGGCCATTTTTCGCCCCTAGCTTAGCTCCATACGCACCGAGAAAGTTCGTGCGGAAGAGATCCCGTAAAATCCACCAGAACCCCCAGTTTATGCCCCCCATCTTCTCTTCATCCTCCTCTTCCTCAGCTCATACGCACTCTAGTGAGGAAAGTAACCAGAGCGCCTTGTCAGATGTCAGTTCAGTCTCTGACTCAAGCTCTTCAGAGGGCTGGAGTGATGGCTCATCCCATTCATCGAATGGGCACTCAGATGGCAGTAGCGCTTCCTCGGATTTGTCAGATGCTAGCTCGCAGTCAGCACCTTCGGATGCCTCCAGTGCCTCTTCAGATTTATCTGAAGCTTACTCGCATTCATCTCTTGGGCATTCAGATGGCAGCAGTGATTCGTCGGATTTATCAGATGCTAGCTCGCAGTCACCTTATTCGGAGGTCTCCAGTGCCTCTTCAGAGGATCAGTCCAATATCAGCAGTCAGTCTTCAGAGTTATCCCAGTTCTACTCCCAGTCCTCCATGGGACATTCGGAGGGCAGCAGCCATTCTTCAGAGTTATCAGATGCAAGTTCTCAGTCTCCTTTGTCTAGTTCCTCAAGCGAGTCTTCCGCAGGATACAGTGATGATTCAGTTCAATCAACCCCGTCAGGTTCTGACGCAAGCATAGAGTCGGATCAATCCGATCTGTCTGAGGCGTCGGGCAGCAGTGCTTCTGAAGATTTATCCGATGCTTCGATGCTCTCAGATGAACCTTCCTCTGGAGATCTATCTTCAGGTGGTCCGACTTCCGACGGTTATAGCCACTCAGATGGACAATCGGATGACGACTCGGAGGACGACTCCATGATGAGTTCAGGGGATGACCTTTCCAGCGAAGTTTCTGATCCTTCGAGTGATCTGAGCGAGCAACCCTCTTCTGGTCCTCCAATTTCGGTTCCGCCTCCGAGTTCGACTCCCCCACCAGATGAGTTACAAATTAAAGTCACCTGGGAAAAGCCATATAATACACTTGCTGGAATCTATGCTGAAGATACCCTAGTAACAAAGCCAGGGAAGGATGGTCAGCCTCCCATTACGGAACTAAAGAAGAAGGGAGATATATACTTTGCAGCTCAAGTCTTTGCAAAAGTGCAAATTCTAAAAGACTCAACAGTTATGAAAGAATATTCGCTTCACCAAAAAGCGATTAGTGATTGCGCAACATTACCTGATGACCCAAAACTCAATGTATTTAACCCCAATGACGTCACGGGTAAGTTTGGAGAGTATATAGACTATCCCTCTGCAACTTATGCAGGTCCCGTGCCTGCGAATATCAGCCAAATCAAAGGTTCTTTTACAGGTGAAGTTAAAATTGTAGAAAAGCCGAACATTAGAAATAACTGGGGATTCACATGGGTTGTAGATCTAAATCGTGCTGCAGGTACTGCAACAATGACGGTGAGGACTGATCCCCCATAACTTTGAAATCTATGCCTGCTTTCTTCAAAAATCTTTTCTCTAAACTAATAGCCTTGTATCGGCTGAGGAACCTATACTGGCTTAGCGGGATCCTGATCCTTCTCGCCTGTGCTGCCGTGGTTATTTTGATCCTTCAACCTAAACCTAAAGCGCCCCAGCAAGATCCGCAGGCTGTTTGGCGTGTGCTTTCTGGCCTGGCTGGTGGCTATTTCGCGACGGGTAACCAACACCATCAAGATGTCAGATTTATTCGCAAAATATCCGATGCCGAAAAAGAAAAGGCCCTGAGCTGGATGGTGGCCTTTCTAGACGATGACGATTTTGGTCGTGATAGTTTTATGGTTGCTTTAGGAGGCGAAGAAGCCAGAGCTTTTGCGGATACGAAACGTTTGCGGGATGTAATCGCCTTAATGACTTTTAAATTAAAAGGTGATCTGCCCGCTGATCTGAAAGTGAACGTGGACGAAGTGGTCCCTCTTGCTGATCGCGATGTGACGATCAGGAAAATGCTCACATACCAGGAAGGACTCAAACAATGATTATTCCATGAAACTGGTTATTCTATTCCTCGGTCTTTTGACCTGCTCTTTGTCCTTTGCACGAGAACGTCAATTCGTTACGGGTTTGGGGAGTGTGGTTCTACCTCCCGGTGAATGGAAAAACGATACGCCAGCAACGGTTTCAGAGTCAAGCTCTGGTAGGCGCTGCTTTGTCTTCACGAAAAGGGGTGAACGACTTGAACGGATTATTTTCATCCGATATTCAAAAGCCAAATCCCCAGCGAAAGTGAGCCACATACTGGATACGTTAGGCGAGAGTCTTTGGCGTGGCATACCTCAGGAGTACAAGGCCCATGAATCGTCAAACATGCTTATTTCCCACCTCAAGATGGAACCCAAGAATGACTCTGCTGAGAGATATGTCTTATCGTCAATCATTGAGGATCAAGCCACCAAGGAAGTATGGTTACAACACGGTGTCGCGTTCAAAGTGGACGGCGTGGTGATGGCCATCATCCACATGTCAGCACATGCCATCTCACCGAATGTGGTCATGGATCTCTTGGATGACACCGAGTGGCAATCCGAATGAGACATCAAGATCTTTGATGGAATAACAACAACATGAAAATCCTTGCCCTCTTTTTTCTGTCCCGCTCTCTAACCTTTGCACAAGAACGCTTCTGTATTCCTTGGTTTTCTTGCGTGCCATATCAGTTCAGCTTTCCATATCAGTTCAGCTCTATAAATACTGCACAAGAACGCTTCTACACTCTGGAGCTCGATTGGTTATCGGACTTGCTGCCGAAACATGGCATCACCGTGGGCTATATACGCTATGGCGTAGCGCCGCCTGGAGAGGCGATCAGTGAGTTTCAAGTCATGGACATGGCCCTACACGAAAAGATGCAAAAATTAGCACGGCCCAAGGAGCGGAAGTTGTTCTTGGCAAAGGCATTTCCAAATAGGGCTGCCTTGGTCGAGTTTGCCCAAAACACCTGTGCGCGTCATGGCTACAGCCTCACTCTTGAAAATGAGGTGGCGCATATGTTTCCAAACCAGGAGGTGGCTGTGACTCGCTTAACGCAGCCAATCACAGATTTTGCATTCGAGAATCAGGCCTTGGGTAGAATCCACTATGAGATCGGGAGAAAAATTGGAATCGCTTTTCTTGGTAGTGATTTCCCAAGGCCACA
>JAPLUM010000848.1 GCA_026397605.1 Verrucomicrobiota bacterium
TTCAAGCGCGAGCTTGCTGAGGCGCGCAACGATGTCGGGGTGGTCTTTAGATACATCATTGGCCTCAGCGCGGTCGTGGCTGAGGTCGTGCAACTCGACGCGCTTCGCATCATCCATCATGACGAGTTTCCAATCGCCATCGCGAACCGCGAGACGTGGCCACCAATCGGGCTCGGCACTTTTGCCAAGCCAGTGCCAAAAGATGGGGCGACTGCGGGTCTTGCTCTCGCCGTTGAAGGCGGCGAGTAGGCTTTCACCATCGCATTGGTAGTCAGGTGGCAATGTCACGCCCGCAGCGGCGCAGAGCGTGGGCAGAAGATCGACGGCAGTGAAGGCAGTGCTGTCATTTTTAGCACCTGCTTTCGTATGACCAGGCCAGCGCACAATGAAGGGCACACGCACACCACCTTCAAACAAACTGCGCTTACGACCTCTCATGCCAACGGTCTCTCCGACACTGTAGAAGGTGTCGTAGCCAGTGACATTGGCATCCGGATCAAACTTGTTCGCGGAGCGCTTCGATGAGGTCGATTCAGGGCCGTTGTCGCTGCTAAACATGACGATGGTATTGTCTTCGAGGCCTTCAGCTTTCAGTGCATCAAGGATTGCACCGACGGCGTTGTCGCCATCGGTGATGACAGCGGCATAGACCTGCTTTTGCTCATCGAGATGCTTCCATTTCTCCATGGATTCCTTCATTGGTACATGCGGTGTGTGGCTCTCGTGAATCCAGGCATTGATGAAGAAAGGTTGTGCTTTGTTGGCTTTGATAAAGGCCACCGTATTCGTTGCTGTGGCATGAAGATCCGCCGATTCCCAGCCTGCACCACCATTGAAAACTGCCGACTCATCGTAGCCATACGCTTCAGGCTTTGGTGCACCTAGAGTCTGTGCATTGGTCAGATGCCATTTGCCAAAGTGCGCTGTGCGATAGCCTGCCTGCTTTAGGAAACGAGGCAACGATGGTGCCTTCGGATCCAGCCAATCCGGCATACCACGCTGATGATTTTGCGCTGGATCAGCGAAGTGCTGATGCACGGAAAATCGCGCTGGATACATCCCCGTCATCACCGCACTGCGACTCGGCGAGCACACAGGATTGAGCACATTGAACTGCTGGAAATCCGTGCCCTCGCTGGCCAACTTATCGAGATTCGGCGTATTCAACCAAGTGCTGCCATGGCAAGATAGATCTCCCCATCCCCAGTCATCGGCGTAGATGAAGACGATGTTGGGCTTGTTGTTTTCAGCTGCGGCTAGGCTGCTGAGAGTTAGCAGCAGTGTTGGGATGAGTGATAAGATGCGACACATGAGAATGACGGTGAGTTTAGACAAAGGAATGGGGGACAAAGGAATGATTGAGGGAGCATGAATGGATGGATTTATTCATTCCTTTGTCCCCATTCCCTTGTCTTTTGGAAGTTGGCAGATCCAGGTCATCATGCTGCCTGCGGGTAAGGTATCATTGATCGCACCGTCTTTGTCCAAGGTGATGTCTGGGAGTTGTGCCATATCCTCGGTGCTTGAGGTGCGGTAGCGCTGCATGTTCAATGCGTTGCCACCTTCGAGCACGAGGCGCATGGGGATGTCTTTGTCACTCACGGCGGCGGCGTGGATGACGATGCGTTGTCCATCTTCGCTGATGAACGTAGAGGCTTTCAGGCCGGGCTTGGAGATGCCCGTGGCTGCGGGACCGTCAAGCTGGGTTCGGATGACTTTCATGCCAGGAACTAGCGGCAGGCACCATTGACGGAAGCCGTGGTAGATCTTGGTCAGCTTGTAGTCTTTGCCCCAGTTCAAATGAATGAGCGCCTCGCCGCCTTGGCGTGGTGGATAGACCCAGTCATAGGCCATCCAGGCATTCGCTCCGCCATTGAAGGCTTCGGTCATGGCGAGCCAATACTGTGAGGCGGAGTGATAGAGGTTCGGCGATTTGTCGGGGCCATTCACGCACCATTCGGTGAGCCACACGGGACGGCCTGCGGCTTTGTCGGTGAGCGTGCGCCAGCGATCACCGCGTCGGTCGTAGTCGTG
>JAPLUM010000412.1 GCA_026397605.1 Verrucomicrobiota bacterium
ATTTCAATGGTGTGGGAGCCACATCAGACATCAGAGGCATTGCTAGAGTTAACTCCGCAGGCAGCTTGTTTACAACGTTTATTGCGAGACCAGGTTATTTTCCGAACCTGCCACTTTTCAATTCACGACCAACAATTTACAGTGCCGTGCAGCAGCCTGATGGTAAGGTCCTTATTGCTGGTGACTTTCTGACTTTTAATGGTGCTAATAAATCATTTTTAGTTCGGGTTAACTCCAGTGGTTCTTTGGACACTACCTTTGATGCGACTCCAAATGCAGTTTGTTACAACATTGCATTACAACATGATGGAAAAATTTTAGTCGCAGGTGATTTTGGTCAGATTGGAGGAGGAAGCCAAAATTATATTGCGAGACTGAATGCAAACGGGAGTTTGGATAGCGGTTTTAATGTTTCCATTAACAATTTTGCTCAAAGTATTCAGACGAGAGTTGACGGGAAGATTGTTATAGGTGGTGCTTTCTCTGTAGTGAATGGTGCAAGTCGTGGCTCTTATGCAGTGCTCAACGCCGATGGAAGTTTGTCGGCCGATTATGCTGCATTGTCCGCAACTTTTAACGACACGACTACAATTGTTCGTGGAATCGCTATTCAAAATGACGGGAAAATTATCCTTGCGGGAGAATTCACCAAGATTGGAGCTACTACCAAAAACTACCTCGCACGACTCACTCCTGATGTGCCAGCCGTGAATACGCTGACATCAGATGCAAATGGAACACTGATCGAGTGGACTCGTAGTGGGTCAGCGCCAGAGATTGAAAACGCCGAGTTCAAGATGCGCATCCCGCCAGCAATTGGTTTCACCACTCTGCTGGGTAAAGGCGTGCGCACGGCCACGGGTTGGAAGCTTGATAAGCTGAGGCTGCCAGGGAATCGGATCTTTGATATCCAAGCCAAAGGTCTGGCCAGAGGGGGCTTATTTAATAGTTCTACGAGCGTTATGAGTTCTACTTCAAACGGACAATTCAGGCCGCTCCCAGTCATTACATCTTCTGCCTTGACTCCTCAGAAGGTCCTTGTCGGAGACATTGGTGTGAGCTTTTCTATCACGGCCACTAGTGCGATACCGATCACCTATCAATGGAAAAGAAACAACGTCGTTATCCTTGGAGCTACGAATCCTACTTATACGATTCCTGGAGGTGTCACGACGGCTCAAGCTGGAACTTATACCTGCACAGTGACAAGCACCGCAGGCTCTGTCACCGCAGGTGCAACCACAGTCCCTGGTCTGGTGGCCCCTGGCGCTCTGTTGACGGTGGTGACTCCAATCACCATCACTAAGCAGCCTGTTTTTCAGGCCGTTTTACCTGGCAAGCCTGCTACCTTTGCCGTGACGGTGACTGGGACAAGCCCTCAGTATCAATGGTATAAAGGCAGCTTGGCTGTGCCAATCATGATTGGCACGAATTTGCCGACCTTCAAGATACCTGCAGTTAGTGCCAGCGATGAAAATGATTACTGGGTGGAGATTACAATCAAAGACTTTCCGGCGGGGGGCCTGGTGCGCAGTGATCTGGTGAAACTTTATGAAGTGACAGTTGGAGCTACGGTGACGGCCCCACCCGTTCATGCCATTTTTGCGATGAACGGTCCTGCCACTCTGACGGCTACTCTAGCTTCTGAGTCGCCGCCTGTAATCCAATGGCTGAAAAATAAGGCCCCCGTCAAGGGGGGAACAAGTGTGCCTCTGTTGATTCCTGCCATCAAGCTGACGGATGCAGGTAAATATACAGTTAAGGCCACGAACCCTGTGAGCAGCCAAACGAGCACTCCTGATGCTGAAGTGGCCGTGGTGGATCAGCTTTCCACCAAGGACTTTGTTATTGCTCAAAATGGCAGTGTCGTCATGACTGCAATTGCTGCGGGCAACAATCTCACCTACAAATGGAAAAAAGTCGGTGGCGCACTCCTCACAGATACAGGCACCGGAGTGATGCCTTCTGTGGCTGGCAGCGCGACGAAAACGCTCACGATTAAAGGTCTGCAAACCACTGATACAGCCTCCTACACCTGTGAGGTTTCGGCTCCTGGCGGCATGTTGGAGTCAGCCGTTCAGCAGGTCACCGTGACCACGGGGCCACCAGTGATCTCTACTCCATTTACTTTGCCGATTGGCATGGTGGGAACACTTTATGATCATACGGTGCCTATGGACGGACCCGCTGAAATCAGGGCAAACAAGTTTGAGGCCAAAGGCTTGCCTGCAGGCCTCAAGATAGATGCCTTCTCAGGCCGCATCACAGGCAGGCCAACTCTGGCTAAGACCGTGGATACGACTTATCCTGTGACCATCTCTGCTGCCAATGGATCAGGCAAAGCTCTGCTGACCCAGACGGCAAATCTTTTGATCAGGCCCATCACTGGTGGCACTGCCCTAGTAGGCACCTACATCGGAGTGATCACCCCCAGTGCTCCAAGCACAGGCTTCCAAGACGGTGGCCGCATAGATCTCACCACGACAACGGGTGGTGCTTATAGTGGTAAAGTGACCTTGGGAACTGTGGTGACATCTTTTACCGGTGGCAGGCTCAATGTTGGCGTCACTGGCATCGCTGATTTTAACAATCGCAATTCCATCACGATCCCCCGCCGTGGGTTGCCTTCGCTGACGGTCGAGTTTGATCTCAATATCGGCTCGCTAGTGCTGGAAAATGGTCAGGTGACCGATGGCCTAGTGACCTCGACTTGGAGTGGCTGGAAGAATCAATGGTCGGCAGCCAACAAGGCGCTGCTTTACAAAGGCTACTACACCATGGCCATGACGGCGCCTGCGCCAGCTCCACTGGATCTGACTTATCCACTAGGCGATAGCTATGCGGCGTTCACAGTCGCAGATGCCGGAACATTGACCGTGGTCGGCAGACTCGCAGATGGCACCACTTTCACCACCAGTTCGGGCTTTGTCGGGCCGACGGGACAGATTGCCGTTTATAACAGTCTCTATGGCACCACGGGAGGCTCCCTGTGGAGTGATGGAATCACGATTACTTCGGCGGGTGCTACGCCAATCGGCACGGCCCCAGGCTATCTGGAAAGCACCGTTGCTGGATCACTGAACTGGACCAAGCGCCCTCAAACGACGGGCTTCACCTATGCTGCGGGCTTTGGGCCTTTGAACCTCACTGTCATCGGCGCACGCTATGCGACGACCACGATTACGAACACCAATGTTTTAGGTGTGAGCGTTTTAACAAATGATGCGCAGCTGACTTATACAGGAGCCAATGTTGAAACGGAGGCTGTGAGTCCTGACCTTGCCGTGCGGTTGGCAGATCGGAATCTCTTTGTGGTGCCGACCTTTGCCAGCGGTGGCAATCCTGCCAAGACGGCCATATCACTTGTGGCGACGACGGGAATCCTAACGACCTCCTTTGTGGTCGTCGAAGATACGGATCCAGGACCAGGTGAGACATTCGTTAGTCGCACAGCAAAGGGCATGGGAATTGTTGTCAGGAATTTAGGTGCTGGCACAGGGGTCGGTTACGGCCATTTCAGTCTTCCTCAGTCTCCCGGCAATGCGACTGCGCAGATCCTCTCAGGTCGTCTGCGCGTCACCGATGCGACTCCTTGAGTGGGTTTAAGCAATCAGATCCTGGATCAGGCGTCCGCCATTGACGATGTCGATGGGGCGGACGCCTTCTAGGACAAGGCGTTTGGAGGCATTGATGCCGAGCAGACGATACATGGTGCGAGCAAGGTCCTCTGGACCAACGGGGTTTTCATCAGGTTCGGCCCCCAAGGCGTCTGACTTTCCATAGACAAAGCCTTTCTTCACGCCGCCGCCTGCCATGGCCACAGAAAAGACGCGCGGATAGTGATCACGGCCATTGGTCGAATTGATCTTGGGCGTGCGTCCGAACTCAGAACTGACGAGCACGAGCGTGGTGTCTAGCATGCCTCGCTCATCGAGATCCTTGATGAGTCTGGCAAAGGCTATGTCAAACTGTGGAGCCTGGCTTTCAAAAGAGCCTTTGATGTTGGAGTGGTGATCCCAGCTCCCGTAATTGACGGAAACCATGCGTGTCCCAGCCTCGACTAGACGACGGGCTAACAAAAATCGCTGTCCAGCCTGGGTGCGGCCATACTCATCACGCAGCTTGTCGGATTCTGCATTGAGATTAAAGGCTTCACGGGCCTGAGTGGAGCTGATGAGATCGTAAGCGGCATGATAAAAGCTGTCCATAGCGCTGAGTCCGTCTGATTTTTCAGTGGCACGGAAGTGTTCATCCACGATGGAAAGTAAGCCTCGGCGGCGATCAAAGCGCTTTTCATCAATGTCCTTCGGGGAAGCGAGGTCGCGGACGGTGAAGTTTTTATCAGCAGGATCACTGCCTAGCGCGAAGGGGCCGTAGGCACTGCTCATGTAGCCACTGCCCTGCTCTGGAGCAAAGACGTTGGGAATAGCGACATAAGGTGGCAGGTTATTGCGTGAGCCTTGCTCATGAGAGATGATGGTGCCAAAGCTCGGAAATTTGACGGCTGGGCTCGGGCGATAGCCAGTCAGCATGTTGTGAGTGCCACGTTCATGGGCGGCCTCTCCGTGGGTCACGGATCGGATGATGCTGATCTTGTCCAGGATCTTGGAAATGTGAGCAAACTTTTCGCCAACGTATTCGCCTGTCACGCCTTTGATCGGACTAAATGGACCACGATAGTCTGGGGAGGCATATGGCTTGGGATCCCAGGATTCATGCTGGGCTATTCCGCCCGGAAGATAGATGTGGATGATGGAGGTGGCCTTTGCTTTATAAGTTTCCACCGCTGGCATATCGATCGCTGCGGCTTGCAGTTTTAAAAGCTGCGGCAGGGTAATACCCAATCCTGCCATGGCACCGACTTGCAAAAAGTCGCGGCGACCCTGCTGAGTGTTGAAGAGATTGCTGTGATTGCCGCTGCAGAGGGGATGCATTTTCATGATTCAGAGTGAGTTCAAGTTTATAATTGAACTACGAGCTTTGAATTCCGGTATTGCGCATGAACACCTAGGTCAGCAATAGATGAGCGGTAAAGCGCAAAAAGGGATGTGCCTCAAACGATGGGCTAGCTGGTGATTACCTTACTTGGCGCTCACGGCCAAGGGTTCACCCCATACCTTGGCATAATAATGCGCCAGCCGCAGTTTCTGAGCCACGCGCACATTGATGACAAAGGGATAGACGGCTGGCTCACCAAGACTGTGGGAGATTTCATTGAGCACGGTGGACATACACATCCAGCGCTGAAGCCAGGCTAGAAAGGCACCTTCTTCGGCTAAAGTAGAAACAAGCATGGTCGGGAGGAAGCCTGCTTCTACGGGCAAAATGACCAGAGGCAGGGCCAAGTGTTTTACATCAAGGCCCATGCCTTCGCAGGTCTCTAGGCCATCGACAATTTGCAAGTAATGCGCCCAGGTCTCTGCCCAGTCTTCCCAGGGATGCGAGGCAGCATAAGCAGTGATGTAATTCTGCTCCCACCCCGTTGGTGCTCCGTTTTTATAATGTTTGTTGAGGGCAGCCGAATAGTCCTGCCATTCGTCACCAAAGCGCTCACGAAATGCTAGTCGCAGAGGATCATCCCAACTCAGCTCAGAGAGATGTCGCTGCCACAAATAATGTGCGCTTTCATGGCGGAAATGCCCCAGCAGGGTACGGCTATTTTCACCGAGTTGCTGGCGGTTAAACTGTCGGTAAGTGTCATCGGCTTCTTCTAAATTAACCGTTATCACACCATTCAGATGCCCCATGGTGACGGATGGATTTGAAAGGGTGCTGACAATGTCAAAAGCCAGTCCGTTTTTCGGATTGCTGGCCTTGGATGGCAATGTGATGCCCAGCTTCAGCAGTGTATAAATGAGGCGCCGTTTGGCCATCTCCATGCGACCCCAGAGCACTAAATTCCTGCCAGAACTCAGGTCAGGGATGATGCGATTCATCTGACAGGCCATGCACAGCGTTTCCTTCGAATCCGCAGGCACGACCCAGTTGCAGACGCCATGTCTCAGGCCATTGGCGCAGCGTTTCATGGGGCCATCTGAGCGCAGCTTCACCATCACGCGCTCCTGCGGTTCATAGCCGACATTGCCCTGGCACTTCAGGCACCGCGAACTGCCAAAGAAGAGCACATTGCCGCAGTCACAGTCACAGGTGAATTTTTGCATGTAATGCTGATTCATTCGTCGTGATTGCCCTGCTTGTCATGCAATGCTTCAACTTGTGGCTAAAATCAGTCTTTCCTTCGTTGCCCAGCGCCGTATTTGATTCAGACTCCTCTTCCACCATGCCAACGCCTGCTTTTCACTTCCAAGAACTCCTCGAACTCGGCCAAGATGACACCGAATATCGCCTGCTGACCAAGGAGCATGTGAATGTTCAGACATTTGGGGACAAAGAAGTGCTCGTCGTGAATCCCGAAGCGCTCACGCTGCTGGCGAACCAGGCCTTTCACGACATCAATTTCTTCCTGCGGCCGAAGCACCTGAAGCAGGTCGCTGCTATCCTCGATGACCCTGAAGCGAGCGAGAACGACCGCATGGTCGCGCTCACGATGCTCAAAAATGCAGACGTGGCCTCCGCGGGTCTGCTGCCGTTTTGTCAGGACACCGGCACCTCGATCATCATGGGCAAAAAAGGCCAGCAAGTATGGACCGGCGGCGGTGATGAAGCGGCGCTCTCGAAAGGCGTCTATCTCGCCTACACGGAGAACAACTTGCGCTACTCGCAGAACGCCGCGCTAGACATGTTCACGGAGAAGAACACCGGCACGAACCTGCCCGCGCAGCTTGATATTTATGCCACCGATGGCGATGCGTACAAGTTTCTCTTCATTGCCAAAGGCGGCGGCTCGGCCAACAAGGCTTACTT
>JAPLUM010000722.1 GCA_026397605.1 Verrucomicrobiota bacterium
CGATTCACCGTCACATCGATCCACGTCGTGCCATCAGGATCAGTGCCGCGCAGCAGTGGTGTGATGTGAATGCCCGCCGCTGCATCTGAGAACGTGCGACCAATCAGCACCGGGCAGTCATCCTTGCTGCTTGACGATGGCGTGTTGTCGAGAAGGACGGGGCGGTCGTTGTTGATCGTCGAATCTCCCCAATTCAAGATCACACCGTCACGCATCCATTGATTCGTGTCGGCGTAGTCCTGCCGATACTCCAGCCAGTAATCATCCGTGGTGCCTGCGCGATCCACCATGATGGCTTTGGTGCCTGTTGCCACGCTGCGATCAAAGGCGCGCATGCGCGTCGTGGTGCCGCCATCGGCGGTGATCCTCAACACATCCGTGTCCGCGATCCAATCGAGGTAATTTTTCTGCCTCGCACCAAAGTGAGCATCCATCGAACTGCTCGCGCCGCCCATGTGGTCAAAGGGATTGCCATACTCCACCAGCGAGCCGCTGCCGATCACCGTGCCATCGTCCGTGTCCCAGAAGCCCGAGTGCAGCAGGCCGAAGTTGTGCCCCACCTCATGACTGCCCACGCCGAGGTTCCACTGCCCATTGGCCAACCAAGCACCGCGTGCGCCGACAAATGCCACGCCGCCGAAACTTACGTCTGGCTTGTCGCCCGTGACCACGACCTCATGCGTGTAGTTGAGGTAGTTGTAACCCGCTGCCGAAGCCGCTGTGCGCGCCGCAGCGAGCATGGTGCCCAAGTTTGGATAACTCGCATGGTTATTCGGCAACCGCAGCGTCGGCGTGATGTCTGAGCCCGCGCCCAGCAGTGTCCAGCTCGTCTTGCCAAAGGACATCTCAGTCCACTGCGTGTTCATGTTGGCAATAAGCGAGGTCAGCGTCGAATCGCTCACGACTTGGCCTTGTGAGTCTGGGAAATCCACGCGGATGATCAGGATCTTCTTGATGCCCTCGGTCGCCGCACTCTGCGCCGTGCCACCACTGCTCGCAGCCACATCGCCCGAGGCAGCCACCATCAGCTCGTCCAACGCATGGTTCGGTCCGCAGAAGAAGCTCGGCTCCGTGCCATCCCAGTCCACCACAACCTCGTCACCGGTCGTGCTCGTAACGAGTCCCGAGGTCGGACACGTCTTTGGACCCGCATGCAAATCAGCCACCTCCGCCGGTTCCATGATGCGCCCTGGCAGCTCCGTCAGCGCCAACTTCCCATCGAGCGCCACGCCTTGAACGGCTATGTTCGACCGCGTCTGCACCTGCTCACGACGACCATACGTGTAGGCCTCAAACTCCCGCCCATCCTTCATCGTCACGCTGCGCTGCACCGCTCGCACACCGAGCTTCTTCCCAGGAGCCGCCACCGAAGCCATGACAAACAAATCCCCACGCCCACTCACCGGCTGCTCCAGTAGCGCGACGACATCCGCAGGCAACGACCGACGCACTGTCACGGGCACCGCCAGCTCAAGCGCCCGCTTCGGATCCTGGTCAATGAGGTCCACCATCTGATTCCGTCGCTGCTGCGCTAGCTCCAGCCCCTGCGCGATCATCGCCTCATCGGATTTCGCCTTCGCAAACTCCCGCGTCCAAGCGCGAAACTCCGCAAACGCAGGCTCACCAATCGGAGCCTCCCACCGAACATCCTGCCGCAGCGCCAGCACGACCGCTTTCGCCTTCGGCTCTACTGGAACGACGCGTGGCGCCTGCACGACCGGCACTGCATTCGCTTGGGAAGAGGGATCCACCATCGGCTGAACCGCCGGAATCGATTGTGTCGGGCCTGGTGAGACCGTGGCAGAATCAACGACCAAAGGCCGCGAAACCAACGTCGATCCCGATCTCCACCACAGCCCCGCCACCAAGGTGATCAAAACACAGACGAAAAGACGAAGAACCGAAGAACGAGACATAAGATAGTGGGGTCAAGGAAACGTCCGATGCTCATTGCAACCACGACGCGCCGTTTAATGGCTCGGATCTTGACCGAAATGCTCGGAAGCGTCGATACTAAAATTCGCTGATAACAGGCCCGCTAAGCCGATTTAAGGCCTCCCTCAGGGCCTTATGACCTTCAAATGCACGAATCTCCGCATGATACCACTGCCCGCGGGCACCGTGACTTTGATTTGCTGCGTGTTGCCGTTGTCGCTCATGATCGTCGGAGCGCTGACGCAG
>JAPLUM010000138.1 GCA_026397605.1 Verrucomicrobiota bacterium
TTTTGATGCTGCCCTTTAGACCATTGACTTCAGTTTTCAGCTCCTGCTCTTTACCATCGATGAAGATCTTTACGCCTTTAGCTTTGCTACTGCCATCATAGGTGACAAAAACATGCTGCCAGACACCGGGACGCACGCTTGTTTTTTTCGTGGTTACTTTCAAAGCATCATTAGGCCACGTGCTAACAATGTGCGCACCAAAGCTGCGGTCGTCCTGCCAGAGATCCCAACCGCGATAATGACCCTTTTCATCCATGCGAGCGAGCACGGCACCATTGACACCAAGCTTGCCTGCACGCACCCAGGCGCCGTAACTGAAAGGCTGATTTTTTTCGAAGTCACCCACAGCACCAATTTCGAAAGTGCCACCAGGTTTCATGACAGGAGCTGGGCCGATCTTGCCATCCGGTTTCCAAGAGACTTCACCAGTGGCCTTGAACGTTTTGGTGGCACCGCAGATGCCGGTCACTTCACTGCCGACACCCTCATTCAATGGCAGATGCGCCACGAGACCCTTGCTTGGAACATCTTTATCAAGATCAGCTGGCTTTGCTGAAGTTATCCATTCGTCAAACTCCGGTGCTGCCAGCTTGCGATTCTCTTCGATCTTGATTTTTGCCATAGCGATCTCTGGTGGCAGAGCCTGCCAACGTGGACGATCTTTCTCTGTAGGAATAACCAAGATTGGACCCAATCCATCCTTCACATTGCCATCTTTTGGCTTTTGTGTGGTGTTGCGAAAGAAGGCAGCGAGCGAGTAGTAATCGCGCTGGGTGATGGGATCAAACTTGTGATCATGGCACTGCGAGCAGTTTGTCGTCAGGCCCATGTAAACCCAGCCAAGAGTCTGGACGCGGTCATTGGCGTAGTTTGCCAGATTTTCTTCGTCAATGGTGCCGCCCTCGTTCGTGGTGGTATTGCAACGCTGAAATCCGGTGGCGATGAGTTGGTCTTCCGTGGGTTTTGGCAGCAGATCACCGGCGATCTGCTCAACGGTGAATTGATCAAAAGATTGATTCCGATTAAAAGCCTTTACCACCCAATCTCGATAAGGCCAAATTTCACGCGCTTTATCAAAATGCATGCCATGCGAGTCTGCGTAACGAGCGGCATCCAGCCAGTAGCGGGCGCGATGCTCACCGTAGCCTGGTTTTTTGAGCAGTTCATCCACCAGTTCGTTGTAGGCGGTATCGGGCAGTTTACCGGCGACTGATTTGCCGAGATAAATCTTTAGTAGCTCGGGTGTCGGAGGTAATCCCGTCAAATCCAAGCTGACTCTGCGGATTAGGGCGTAGGCATCAGCTTCTGCCGCTGGGGTTAAATTCAGCGCTTCCAGCTTGGAGAGCACAAATGAATCAACGGGCGACTTTACCCAGGCCGTATTTTTCACGACAGGCAGAGGCGTCCGCTCCGGTTTGATAAGCGACCAATGAGGCTGCCAGGGTGCACCTTCTGCGATCCATTCTTTCACCAGAGCGATCTGCTCAGGTTTCAGAGTTTTGTGCGACTCCGGCGGCGGCATGATCTCTTCCTCGTCAGTCGAGATAAGTCTTTGATACAGAGGGCTGTCCTCCGGCTTGCCTTTCAAGACAGTCGCTTTTTCACCTTCTTTGGCAGTAAAAAAGCCAGATTCGGTATCCAAACGCAGACCTGCCTTTCGCGTGCCTGGATCGGGTCCATGGCAATGAAAGCATGCGTCGGCTAAGATGGGGCGGATGTCCTGATTAAAAACCACTCGCCCCGCATTGGCACCAAAGAGGTTGGCCTGCGCTGCGATCAAACTTAAAATGACGTGGATGCGTATAAATGTCATGCGAGGTACATACGTTTTTAAGCCGGCTATCTTGCCGCATTTGTCATGAAAAGCATGATACCTGATCATCTGTGTCGAAATTGACATCTTTCAGTCTAGGCCAGTCCTTCTTGTATGCGTGTAAGGGAAAGCGATTGAAAAAAATCTCTCGATCATTGAACTGCCTGCTAGAACCTGCTGTCTCCTGCCTTGCGCTTTATTTATATCTCTTTAGTTTCGCACGCCCCTGCCCCGCCAATTCATGAAAAAAACTGACGAAATCATGCTCATCCCCCAAGAAGAGGGGTTTCGTGCGTGGCGGAATAAAGCTGGCCTCACCACTGCTGGTGAGACTGAGACAAAGACCTGGCGCGGAGCCGAGTGGATCGCCCTGCCAGCCCGCTGCGTCGTCAGCGTACCCATGCGCTTTCAAGGTATCGATGCCGCCCGCAGAGAGTCAGCCGCTCAGCTTGAGCTAGAAGCCGCGGGCCTAGGCACCGAGACGGCAGAGACATCTAATTTTGAACTGCATAATCTAGGGCATGACGATCGGGATCAGCGTACTAGCACTTACATTCAGGTAGCGCCATTACCCGCGACGGTTGTCGAAAATGGTGACGATGCTAAATATGCTCCTTCCGTTGCTTTTCAAAAATTGACTCCCGGAGAGCTGCTCATCTGGCGTGAAGACGGTGCCTTTGTCATCGCAATTCCCCATGAAGGTGGTGAGCCCATGCACTCTCAGGCCTTGGCTGCACGCACGCTTGATGCTGATGCTGCGGCTGAGATTCGCTGCATTTTAGCGTCACTAGAACTCTCTAGTTTGACGCCTGACATCCATACATTGGCCCTCGTCTCCGGCAGCATCGAAGGGGATCTCGTCTCTGAAGATTTCTCCCAGGCGCTGGACCTGCCCGTGGTCATTAAGGACAAGACCGTCCCAACCGCACCAGCGCATGTCACTCGGCTGGTGCCTGCCAGCGTGGTCAGGCTCAGGCATGAGCGCCAGCAGCGTCGTATGGTCATGCTAGGTGCCCTAGCTTTTGCCTTTGTCCTCGTAGCTGCCCTGAGCGCCTTTGCGATTCGTGTTTTGGTTCGTGAACGCAGCATTGTTAGCGAAGAAAAACGTTTGGATGAGTTGGAACCAGAACTCCTCACCATTCGTGATGCCAAAGCCGCGTGGGAAGATTTACTGCCAGCGTTGACGCCAGATACCTATCCGGTCGAAAGCATCTATCAGCTCGTTCTGCTGCTGCCACCTGAAGGTATTCGGATCACTCGGCTGGAAGTCAGACAAGACGGTATGGTCATTGATGGTGAAGCCTCGTCACTAGGGCATGGCATCGAGTTCCGTGACAAGTTACTATCCGCCCCAGCTTTCAAGCGCTGGGCATGGGAAATGCCAAATCCAACCAGTCTACCTGATGGACGTGCAACCTTCCGTGCAGAAGCACGCCCACCCCAAGAAAGCGAAGCCGCTGAAACCACGGAGGTCGCACAGCAATGACCGCTAACGAACAACGTCTCGCTCTAGGCCTAGGCATTGTGCTCATTGGTGGCATGGCCTTCATTGGACTGACCAAGTTAAAGACCTGGAAAGCCCGCGTGGACAATCACGCCATGGAAATGGAAAGCCGCCGCGCTGAAGCCGATGAACTCCTCGCCCAGCAGGATTTCTGGAATCAGCGCTCTACTTGGTTGATCGAAAAACAACCGCTCTACACCAAGGCCGGCGAAGCCTCCACCAGCATCCTGAACCTAGTCGATGAATTGGCTGCTAAGCATGGAGTCAAAATCTCTCAAAAGCAGCTCACTGAAGCCAGTGAACGCGCTGGCCTAACTTCTGCAAACGTCACGCTCGAAGTCCGCGGAGAAATGAAACCCCTGCTCACTTGGCTCTACGAATTGCAGCAGCCTGGAAACTTTATAGGCATCCCAGCGATGACCGTGACTCCCAATGAGGAAGAAACCTCAGAAGTCATTATGAACATGAACGTGCAAAAATGGTTCAGACTCCCACCCACATGAAGCGCGCTTTTTCTATCTTTATGTTTTTTGCGATGGGCGTCACTCTTGTTCAAGCAAGTGATTCGACAGTGATCCCTCAGGCCTACGATGCAGGTCGGTATAGTGCTTCTTGGGAGGTTAACCCGTTTCATGCAAAGATTGGCCCTCCACCACCTCAAGCTCCAGACTGGTCAAAACATTGGACATTGGCTGCCATGTTAAACAATCATGGTGCTGTCAGAGTCACTATTAAAAGCACGCTCACCGGTCAGATGAAATATGTCAGCAGCCAGAGCGCTCCTGGTGATGAGTTCAAACTGATCAAGGCTCAATTTCATCGGAACCGCGAGAATGCGTCTGTGGTCATTTTTCACATGAATCAGGAAGCAGAACTGAAGTATCAACCATGAAATTGCTCCTCCTTTTCACCCTTCTTTTGAATTTAGGTGTTCATTTCACCCAGGCCCAGGATGCAGCGCCTTCACCAGATTCACCGCCTAAAGTTGCTGCACCTGCTGAAGAACCCGCAAGTGAGACGCCTGCTGAGGCAGCACCCGCAGCAAATCCTGATGCCAGCGAAACTGAAGCTGTGATTCCCACAGCTTTTGACATCTCGCGCTACCAGAGCACCTGGGATAAAAATCCCTTTTTGCTAAAAACTGCCCCAGTCGTGCAGACACAAGTTCAATGGAGTCAGGACTGGGCTCTGGCGGGCATGTTTAATCACAAAGGGAAGATCCGCGTCAGTATCAAAAACAAACAGACCAGCGAGTTCAAGCAAGTCAGCAGCGACGCTAAGCCCGATGCGGAATTCCGCCTCGTAAAAGCCAACTTCCACCGCAATCGCAATGAAGCCTCGGCGGTCATTGCCAAGGGCGCAGAGGAAGCTGAACTCAAGTATGATGAAGCTGCGGGTGGCCAACCGGTGACCATTAATAACACCATGAAATCCAGCACCCCTCCAGGTCAGCAGCCGCAAGGAGCTGTCCCAGGCATGCCTCAGGCTCAGCGCCCAGGTCAGGTGGCTGGTCAGGTCGGTGGTCAGCCACAGATCACTCGGCCTATTTCACCGAATACCAATGGTCGTGTTTTTAATGCCCCAGGATTGCCCGGCGGCGTGGCATCTCAACCTGGCCAAATTGGCGGCCAGCCTGGCGCCGTGATGCCGCAGGGTATCCCAGGGGCCCAGCCTGGTGCAGCGCCCCCAGCCATTTCCCGCCGCCGTCAATTGATCCCGGCACCGGTAGTTCCGGCTCAGCCTTGAGTTCCCCCCGACACTTTTTTCTCTCATGTACTGCATCGCACGCAACACCTTCCTTGCCCTCTGCTTCCTAGCACTTTCGGTGCAGGCACAGATCCCTCCACAACCAGGGGCAAATCCTAATACGATTCCGCCACCAGGAGGTGCACGACCATTTAACCGCCCAAATCCCGGCAATCCAAACGGCTTCCCCCCAGGTGCAGTCGACAGACCTAATGCAGCTGTGCCAGGTGGCGCTGCGCCCGGCGAGCCAAAACCAGCCATCAAACCCGAAGATGCCATCAAAGAAGATGGTGGAGTGGAACTTCAATTTCCGAATACACCGCTTTCCCAGATTCTCTTGGTTTATGAAGACCTAACAGGTTTAAAAATCATCCGTGATGCCAATGTGGAGCAGGCCACGGTCTCCATTGAGACCACAGGCGAACTGCCAAAAGAAAAGGCCATCATGTTCATAGAGAAAAGCCTTCTCTTGAATGGCTACGCTTTTGTCCCATCCGGTGATGGCATGGTCAAAATCTTGGCTTTCGATGCAAAGAAGCCACAAACAGAAGGAGCGCCTTTCTTTGAATCGGCGATGGACCTACCAATGACTGATCAGGTTGTGAACTTTGTCATCATCCTCAAATACCTCAACGGTGAAGACGCCATCAAAGCCATCGATCAAGTCATCCCGCGTCATATCTATGGAGTGATCACCGCTGTGCCAAATGCCAAGGCACTTGTCGTCACTGAAAACAGCAACACCGTGCGTGCCATCATCGCCTTACTTGAGAGGCTGGATACCAAGCCTGCAGAGACCAAACAGAAGACCTTCCAGATGGTGCGCTCGGATGCTGAAGACATCAAAAAGGCACTGGATGAGATTCTAGGCACCGATGAAAAAAACAGCGGCAGTGGTGGCGGCGGACGCACACCTAGCATCCCGCAAAACCAAGTTGGCTCCATTCCCGGTCAGCCAATCCAGCCACAAATCCCCGGCGGTAATTCGGGCATCAGCGTTAGCAATGGTGGTGGCTCCAGTGCAGCCCAAGAAGTGCCACCCAAAATCATCTCCATTGCTCGTCGTAACTGCCTGCTCGTCGTGGCCACTGCGGAGACCATGGACTACATCGGCAAGCTCATTGAGGAACTGGATGCAGCATCAGAAATCCGCAATTTCATCTCGCGTCCCTTGGTTTACCTCAGTGTGGAGTCAGCCATGAGCATCATCAGCGATGCCATCTCCCGCACCGAAGGCGGTGAAGGAGGCGAAGGCGGTGGTGCCGGCAACACGAGCAACCCCAACAGTCAGAATCAAAACCAGAATAGCGGACGCAACAACCAATCCAACAGCGGCGGCCTCTTCGGGAACAACAACTCCAATGGCGGCGGATTTGGCAATAGCGGTGGCGGGCTTGGTGGTGGTGGAATCGGTGGCAGTAGCGGTGGCGGCTTCGGTGGAGGTGGCGGTAATCTCCAGCCCCTGCGCCAAAACAATGGCCCCCAGTCCATGGTCGTTGGCAAAACTCTCCTTATATCCGACCCTACGGCCAACTCCATTTTTGCCTCAGGCCCCCCTGAACATCTGCGTATCCTTGACGAAATCATGAACGAGTTGGATCGCCGTCCGCAGCAGATTTTGATCTCTGCAGTGATTGGGGATTACAGCCTGGGAAATAATACCGGCTTCTCCATTGAGACAGCTCTTCGGGGTCGCGGCGGTAACAAAGGTATCTTTGGGCAGGTCGGTGCCAGCAATGGCCCACCATCCATCAGCACTAACTCTGGCACTACGACCACTACTAGTAATCCTGATGCTCGCAGTGCGGTTAGTGCGGCCACAGCTTTCGCTACAGGGAACGCTCTCAACTTCTATGGCGGAATCGGTTCTGGCCTTGATGTTATTGTCAACACACTCAATACCAACACTGATTTCAAGGTCATCTCGCGGCCAACACTCTTTACTTTGAATAACACAGCTGCCACGATCAGTAGCGGCTCATCCTTTCCCATCGCCAGTTCCACTCAAAGCAACTTCAATGGTGGAAACGCAGGCAACGGATTTCTCTCCAATGTTCAATACCAAGACATCGTTTTAAGCCTCAATATCATTCCATTGATCAATTCCAATGATGAGCTCACACTGCAAATCTCCCAGCAGAACAGTGAACAGTCGGGCACTACATCGATCTCCGGAAACGACTACCCAACTCTGACAAAGCAGGAATTAAACACGACTGTCATTTGTAAAAATAACGGCACCGTGCTCTTAGGCGGCTTAATTCGTGAAGAAAAAGTCGTCAGCCACTCCGGCTTGCCCTTTCTTTCCAAGATCCCGGTCTTGAGGCTCCTCAGTGGCTCACGTTCCAAAAGCAACCGCCAACGAGAGCTGGTGATCATGATTCAGCCGACTATCGTCAATGACATCTCAGATATCCCGCCAAACACTCAACTCTCTCCAGGCACGAGTCCCTTTAGCGATGAAACTCGTGCGGTCTTTAAATATGAAAAGACC
>JAPLUM010000843.1 GCA_026397605.1 Verrucomicrobiota bacterium
TTCGATGGGCCAGAAGGAGAAAAAAAGCTGCTGGAGCACCTGCGCACGCTTTACAGCAAGACCTTCGTGGCCTTCCTCAAAGACGAGCTTGATGACCTGCGAAAGCGCGGCATGACGACGCTGGCCGATGAAAAGATCACAGCTATCAAGCGCCGCTTCTGCGACCTTTCGATCTTTGTCAAAGAGGTCAAAGAACGCTTCAGCCGCTGGTTCAACAAACGTCGGGGGCGCAAAGGAACGCTGTGGATGGACCGCTTCAAAAGCGTGCTGGTGGAAGGCAAGGGCGAGCCGCTGCACACGATGGCGGCTTACATCGACCTGAATCCGGTGCGCGCTGGGCTGGTGAAAGATCCGAAAGACTACCGCTGGTGCGGCTACGCTGAGGCGCTTGCTGGCAGTCGGAGAGCACAGCGTGCGATAAGCAAAGTGACCGCAAAACCCGTGGACGGCTGGGAAAGCGCGGGAGGAGCCGAGGCATATCGGAAACTGCTCTATAGCCACGCGGTGGAGGTGCGGAGCACGGACAAGAGCGAGGTGGTGAGGCGTGGAGTGAGCACGGAAGAAGCGCAAAAGGTGCAGCAAACTCAAGGCAAACTCAGCGCTGCGGAACTGGTCCGGCAACGCGTGCGCTACTTTAGCGACGGACTCGTCATTGGAGGCAAAGAATTCGTCGAGAGCATGTTCGGGCAGCACCGGGAGAAGTTCGGCCCGAGGAGGAAGGACGGAGCACGAAAGATCACCGAAAGTGCGGGAGGATTGTTCGCTCTGCGGCGACTGCGAAAATCAGGCGTCGGCAGTTAGCTCTCGGCTGCGTCGTCCGGTGGATGATCTTGTAGCTTCCTTTGAAGACTAGGATTTATCGGGAAAGAAGAAAAAGATACCTGAAAAAAGATGCCTGGCATTTAGCTTGGCATTTAGCGCTGTAAAAGATAAAACAGAACTCCCGCGACGTCTCTTCGTCGCGGGAGCTGAGCTCAGCCTGCGTAGATCGGAGAGTTACTTTAGAACTGACGACGGAAGAGAAAGGGGACTGCTGCCTCTCCCTGGCGAGCACGCGCTACCACTGGGCCGATCTGGTTTGTGGCAAACACGTCGTAGGGAGGTGTCACGATCAGCGCTGGCCCAACCAACACGCCATTTTCACGCACCCGAAACTTGATACCGGCCGCACTGAATTGTGCACTGGCCTCATCAATGGTCAGATTGACGTCGATGCCGCGAGGTAAGAAGAGGCGGATGCCACCATCGACGGAGATAAACATCTGTGTGAAAGAAGTGACCTCATTGGCCTGGATGCTCCAGCTACTGGCATTCCCAGCTCCCATGCTCAGCACTTCCGTTACGGTGAAGGGATCAAACTTCAATGTCTCCCGGCGGGTGAGACGCGCCACCGCAGGCAATAAGCCAGTGACGCCAGTGATGACTTCCGTGGTGGTAAAGCGCGTCACGTTTGACTCGCTGTAGCCCACCTCCAACGACAGCGCCGTCAGTGGCAGCACGCGTTCGATCATTCCCACCTGCCCCGCAGGTACCAAGCGGCCCAGTGGCAGCAGTGACGTCTGTCCCTGTTTCACGCGGGGAACGGTGTCTTGGGTTGACTGAAAAATGGGACAATTCCAGCCGCGTTTTGTCGGTTTAGGCAACGCTTAGGAGGTTTGTTTTCTGCGGCTGTATCCTTGGTTGCGACCATGGGTTTCACGTCATCCTTCATGGACTTGCAGCGAAAATAAGCACACTTATCACTTGCTTACTGAGGGGTTTGGAGTTGAAACTTTTTATGGCTATTATAAACCTTACCGACTCCCAAGACCCTTCTCGTTTCACCTTCTCCGCTCTTGGTGAATCCCTCTTCTCGCCCCTTTCGAAGATCTTAGAGACTGCTGATTTTACCCGCCAATGCCCCGAGTTTCCAGATTCGGATTGGCTGAAAATGGGTGTGACCCGTTGCTTACTTTCAGCCAAGTCTGGCAGAGACTTTCTTCAACGCTTTGATGGCCTGTGTTCAGATGGCGCGATGCATCGGGCCACTTTTTTCGGTACGCTCAAAAGTAAGCGTCGTCTCGAGATGTGCGCCACTGCCAATGAGAAGCTCTGCGGTCATATCGCTAAGACTCATGGGAATGGCCTCAGCTCGATGCCTGGGCTGGAAAAGTTCGCGGTTTATGCTGCCGATGGACACTTCCACTCAGCTGCTGCTCATGATCCCATCATCGAGGGATCAAAGCGCCCGGTGGGACACATTTTTTGCCTGAATTTACGCACGCACGCCGCCACTCATCTTACGGTGGCTGATCAAGTCAACTGCAAGAAGCGTGAGCATGAAATGCGCACGCTCAAACGCATGAACATCAAGGCTCTGCGGCAAGGAGCAAGTAAGGGCACAAAGGTGCTCTACGCTTATGATCGCGCCTGCATCGACTTTACCCAGTGGGAAACTTGGAAGCAAGGCAGTGGCATTTACATGATCACCTTGGTGAAGGCAAACATGGCCCCTATTAAATGCGGAGATCGAGTCGTTGATCATAGCGACCCGCACAATGCGGGGGTTATCTCAGATGAATACATTGGCAGCGCATCAGGCGTGCATTTGAGGCGTATCACGTTTAAAGACATGGCTACAGGGACCGTCTATGTTTACGTCACCAATGAAATGACGCTGCTGCCGGGAGTGCTTGCACAAATTTATAAGATGCGCTGGGACATTGAGAAAATGTATGATGAGACGAAGAACAAATTTGGACAAACTAAAGCCTGGGCGAGCAGTGCCGAGGCTAAGACGATGCAGGCCATCTTCATCTGCATGACGCATAATTTGCTACTGTGTCTGGAGGTGATATTGGAGAAAGAAGAAGGTCTCATCAATGTGGCCGAGGAGAAACGGAAAGCGGAGCGTTTGCGTCTAACAATCAGTCAGGTTGCAGAGGCAGGAGCAGTGCTACCGACGGGAAGACTTGCGATTCAGAGAAGCACCCAACGCAGCGTCAAACTCATACGCTGGGTAGGTAGCCGTCTGTTTTCCGCTGTCTCTTGGGCGGTGGCCTGCGTCGCTCTTAAAAACCTCTACAGCGAACTTTAATGAGATGAAAGCAAGACACCGTTC
>JAPLUM010000397.1 GCA_026397605.1 Verrucomicrobiota bacterium
ATGCGCTGATGAAGCGTTTTTTTGAGGTCTTTCTGTTTGAAGATTTTCCAGCAGCCGACCGTCGTGCTGAT
Source organism: Verrucomicrobiota bacterium (assembly GCA_026397605.1). Classification (GTDB taxonomy): domain Bacteria; phylum Verrucomicrobiota; class Verrucomicrobiia; order Verrucomicrobiales; family Verrucomicrobiaceae; genus Prosthecobacter. The sequence continues at coordinate 72 of JAPLUM010000397.1, forward strand.
GAATTGTACCTGCGTGAAGTCGAAAACTGCGATCTCTACATCGGCCTCTTCGGAGACGATTATGGCTTCATCGATAAAAAAGGGGTCTCTCCCACGGAGCATGAGTTTCAGTTAGCCACGAAGCTGGGCAAACAAAGGCTGATCTACGTCAAAGGCGTCACGGATAAAACGAAACACCCCAAAATGCAGGCTCTGATTCAGAATGCCGGCAGTGAGCTGATCCGTCGCCGATTTACGGATATAGCGGGTCTTCTGCCTGCTGTTTACGCCTCACTAGTGACCTACTTGGAGGAGCATAAACTCATTCTCAATGGTCCCTTTGATGCAGCGGCTTGCCAAGGGGCCACGCTTAAAGATCTTAACAGTGCAGGAATCAGGGCGTTTGTCCGTGAAGCTCGCGCTTCTCGTGGTTTCCCCCTGAAAGAGACGGCATCGCTCACGTCGCTCCTCACTCATCTGAATTTACTGGAGGATAGTAAGCCCAAGCACGCAGCCGTTCTTTTGTTTGGTCATGAGCCGCAGCGGTATTTACCATCTTCTGAAGTCAAATGTGCGCATTTTCACGGTACCCAGGCAGCCAAGCCGATCCCGTCCTATCAGGTTTATCGCGGCACAGTTTTTAACATGGTCGATCAGGCCGTGGATTTCGTCATGTCCAAGCTTGCCTTGAGGGTAGGGACGCGCGGACGTTCGGCAAAGGCACCTGTTACTTATGAAATCCCACGTGAAGTTGTTGCTGAAGGAATCGTTAACGCCATTGCACATCGAGATTATGCCAGTAATGGCAGTGTCCAGGTGATGCTTTTTGCGGATCGCCTGGAGGTGTGGAACCCCGGCGGATTGCCTTCATCTTTGACTCTGGCACGCTTGCGTGGACCTCATGGTTCAGTGCCTCATAATCCACTTTTAGCAGAGCCACTTTACCTCACGCAATACATCGAAAGAATGGGCACTGGGACAGGGGATATGATTCGGCGTTGTCGTGAGGCTGGATTGAAGGAACCTCAATTCAGAATCGAGGATGGTTTTGTGTTAACTATATGGAGATCACAAAAAATTGATAATAAGCTAATTAAGACGAAAATGTCGGGAGAAATGTCGGGAGAAATGTCGGGAGAAATGTCGGGAGAAATGTCGGGAGAAATGTCGGGAGAAATGTCGGGAGAAATGTCGGGAGAAATGTTGAATGTTTGGGAGAAGAAAACTCTACAATTAATCAAGTCAAAACCGGACATAACGATCCCTGAAATGGCAAGGCGGCTGAAGCGCACCGAGCGCACGGTGGAGCGCCTGATCAATAAACTGAAGGCAGATGAAATCATTGGTCGTATCGGTCCACGAAAAGGTGGGCACTGGGAGATCTTGAAGTAACGCCTCTATGGATGTCTCTCCCTCTTCTCTTTGGCTGCAAACGGGGCTGGCGATGCTTGCTGTGGTCATCGGGGTGCTTCTGCATCTCAAGTGGCATCCGCTTCGGCGGCATCTTTCGGATGCGTGGGATCTGATGACGGGCATGCCTTGGCTGACGATCTTGAGTGCGGCGTTGATGTTGATGGCTGAGGTGGCAGGAGAGCGCTGGGTGCTGCCAGCCTGGTCGTTTAATGAGTTGCTGGTTTGGCGGGAAATGGCTCAGCCTTTGTTGCTAGAGGCTTTGTTAGAGCAGGCACGGATGATGCATGGTTTGTTACCTGTCTGGCCCGTGGCGCTACTTTTACCCTTAGCTTTGGTGCTGCTGAGTTGGCGGGTGATTCGGTTTCCTTATCGTTATGGACCTCGCCGACAGCAGCCTTTCGAGCGCTGGCTGCTCACGGCGGGCATGGTGCTTTCATGGGGGTGGATACTTTTAGAGATCGCGCATGTCACACGTCCAGTGCCGGAGTGGTTAGAGACTTTGCGACTGGCTCTACGGGCCGTTTTTAGCGCTGTGACCATGGCTTTAAGCCAAGTCGTGCTCATCCGCCTCGTCATTGCCTGGGAGGAGCCGGAGCATCCAGATGATCAAAAAGACATCGGTCTGGCGGTGGAGCATACCTTTGCACGCTGGCGCAGTTTGGCGGGACTTGCGGCATTGGATCTCTTGTGGTTGCTGCTTTTCCAGGCTCAGGAGAGCCCTGGTGGGCTGTCTCGCGGGTTGCTGCTAGAGGCGATGCTACTCTTTCTGGCCATGCCACTGGCCGTGGCGCGTGTGCCTGGCTCTCTTTTGGATCAGGGCGCCCAGGCCCTACGGATTCTCTGGCACGCCTTCCTGCCCTTTCTCGGCATGACGGTGACTGCGGTTTTGGTGCTCATGTTGACTCGTTATGCCAGTGCTTTGATTCAGGGGATGACCGGTTCAGGGACTTGGTTGAGCCTGGTCTCTCTGCCCTTGCATGCTTTGGTGCTTGCCACAGTGCGAAACTGGGTGTTTCTAGCCTGCGTGTTCACCCTTCTCCGCCATGGTTTTAAAACGTCCGCCTCTGGACGTGACGATTGATTTTGCATGATCCCTGGAAGCGCCCAATCCTCTGCCGAAATCGCCCAACGTGCGAAGTCAAATCTCGCCCTCGCTCTGGCTTGCCTGCCTGAGGATCGTCGGCGTGACATGATCTCCTTTTATGCCTTTTGTCGCGTCGCCGATGACATCGCCGATACGCCGACGCTGAGTGAGGATGAAAAAGAAACCCAACTGGCTGCATGGAAAAAGTGCGTCTTGAATTGCGAGGCACCAGGCCATCCCGTCTTAGATGAAGTGATCGAGCTGCCTGGCAAATACGGCTTCCCGCGTGCATGGCTGGCGGAGATCATTGACGGAGTGGCCAGCGACATCTCACTCGTGCGCTATCAGACCTTTGATGAACTGTTGGCTTATTGTTATAAGGTCGCCTCAGTCGTAGGACTCGTCAGTGTACACATCTTTGGTCATAAAAACGCCATGGCGCGTGAATACGCCCTGCAGCTCGGTTACGCGCTCCAGCTCACCAATATCATCCGTGATGTGGGTGAAGATGCGCGGGAAACAGGGCGCATTTACCTGCCGCTGGAGGATCTCAAAAAGTTCCATGTGACCGAAGAAGAGATCCTCAATGGTCGGCACAATCAGCGCTTCATTCAGCTCATGGACTTTCAGTATCAGCGTGCTCGCACTTACTACAAAGAAGCTGCTCGGCTACTGCCCAAAGAGGATGCGGATAGTTTGCTAGCCTCTGAAATGATGGGTCAGGTGTATTCAGAGATTTTGGAGAAACTGAAGCGCAGCCGTTACCCAGTGTTTGCCGAGCGCTGCCGCTTATCAAAGCTGCGCAAAGGCTGGATACTCGTGACCTATCTGGTGCGTGGCTGGTTTGCCAAGAGGCGCTTAGCGGCTGCCGAAAGCGTGCCCGTCTAACTGGGATGACATCGCCTGTGCTTATCTGATGCTTGATCCGCTCCAACTCCTCAGCGCTTATTGTGAAGGTGCCTTTCCGATGGGAGAGGACGATGGCACAGTCTCTTGGTTCCGTCCGCCCTATCGTGGCATTTTACCCGTCCAGGATTTTCATCTACCAGCACGTTTTGAGCGCTACCTGAAGACGCATCCCTTCGAGCTGCGCTGGAACACAGCTTTTGGCGATGTCATGCGCGGTTGTGCGGACCGTGAGGAGACCTGGATCACAGATGCCATTCTAGACACCTACCAGGAACTCCATCGCATGGGTTTTGCTCACAGCGCTGAAGTCTGGCGTGACGGGAAGTTGGTTGGTGGCGTTTACGGCGTCGCCATCGGTGGCGCATTTTTTGGCGAAAGCATGTTCAGTCGTGAAACCCAGGCTTCTAAGGTAGCGCTCACGCATCTGCAATGGCGGCTCAAAGAGCGTGGCTTCATCCTGCATGACACGCAGTGGACCACCCCGCATTTGGCCAGCTTTGGCGGTCACGAGATCCCCTGCGCGCAGTACTTAGACCTACTGAACCAAGCCATCTCACTACCAGCCCGCTTTGATGAGCGACCGCTGGGGGCTACGATCATGTTCCGTTAAATCACCGCCACTCGTGGCGTGGATAGCGGCCGCGTAGTTGGGTGCGGACGGCGGGGTAACTCTCACGCCAAAAGCGGCCGAGATCACTTGTGGTCTGGATGGGGCGCTGGGCTGGGGAAAGCAGATGCACGGTGACGGTGATGCGCCCCGCTGCCACTTTCGGATTCTCATTCACATCGTAGAGCTGCTGGAGGACCACGCTGACACTCGGTGGCTGTTTTTCATCATAGACGATGCGGGCTGTCTTACCGTTTTTTAGGTCAAGACGTTCAGGGGCATAGCGGTCTAAAAGATCCCGTTGGGCATGGCTCAGCCACTGATGCAGGGCAGGGAAGACGTCCTTATCTTTTAGCTGGCGGTAGGCGGTGGCTCCATGACACACTTGCTCGATGATGATGCGCCGATCCTCTTCACCGATGGCGGGGATCTCGATGTCAGGCATCCATTTGGAGAGGCAATTCACCCGCGTGATCCACTGCTCCACGCGCTCATTCCAGAGCGTGAGTTGCAGGCGACCAGCCACCACTTCATCGGCTAAAAGTGTGGCTGCCGTGCTTTCGTCAGGCTCACCTTTTTCACGGCTGCTGAGCACGAGGCTGCGGAAGCGGACCTCTTCTAGATTCATCACACGGCGATTGATGGCATCATACTGCGCACGCTTCGCCACGGTGAAATCAGCTGGGAAAAGCTCGCGCAACCAGTCTTCTTCGACGCGGGTCACTAGGTTCATGTGAACGGTCAGCGCTTTCCCCTGCACCTCGGTGATCTCTGAGGCAATGAGCAGACGCGGTGCTTTGATGTGCGCGTCCTTGCCCAAGTGCCCTGTGTAGCCACCTGCCACGCGGTAAATGCGGCTGCCACTGCTGGTCTCTACTCCGAGGTGATCGCTGAACGCGGCTAACAACGTTTTCGCCAATGCCGCAGGCTCTGCCACCTCATCATTCACCGTCAGACCTGCGCGCTGGGCTAGGCGTAAAAATTGATCATAACTGCGCCCAGCTTCTCGTGCGGCCATGGCATGAACATTCAATGGCGCGCAAGCCTGTGGATCAAAGTTCAGCGCATGACCGCGGATGAAGGCGCGCAGCAGGGCCTGAAATTCACTGAGGTCGTGCGCTTCCCAGAACTCCTCGTTTTTAAAGGAGGAGCTATTCCGTCCGACCATGAGAATCTCGCGCCCCTGAGCCAGTGCGGCGCAGAGAGCAGCCTCACGCACACAGCCATTTTCAGACGCGGCCAGCAGCATCCTGGCAAAGCGGGGATGCGTGGGAAAGGCAGACATCTTCATGCCCGTGGCGGTGAGTTTTGATTCCGTGCTGGAGATGGCACCGAGATCCCTCAGTAGGCTTTCGGCACGCTTCAGCGCGGCTTCGGCTGGGCGCTCGAACCAATCAATCTTCAGTCTTGCCTTATCTGAAGCCACATACAGCGCCAGCACCGCCTCACTCAGCTCTAGGCGCTGGATCTCTGGCAGCTCGCTCTCCGCGCGGTGCATTTGATCACGCTCTGCCCAAAGGCGCACGGCGATGCCTGGGCCCAGTCGTCCGGCGCGCCCAGCACGCTGCTCAGCGCTGGCTCGGCTGATCGTTTGGACCGTGAGTGTATTGATGCCACGACGCGGATCATAGCTAGCGATCCTGGCCTGCCCTGCATCCACGACAGCGCGCACGCCTTCGATGGTGAGGGAAGTCTCTGCCACATTCGTGCTGACAATGATCTTGGCCTGCTCTCCAGGCGTCACAGCGGCGTCCTGATCCTGCGGTGTCATCTCGCCATGCAGTGACACAATCCGCCGCCCTTTGCTAAAGCTGCGACCTTGCAGAGCCGTGATCGTTTTACGGATCTCAAAGGCACCTGGCATGAAAACGAGGATGTCGCCCGTGCTGCCTAATTCTGAGGTTAGCGCTTCACAAGCACGCGCTGTCTGATCCCAAATTGGCTCGATCTCATTCGTCCGCGCATTGCGGATCGGGGCCTGGTAGCGCACCTCCACCGGATACGTTCGGCCTTCAGATTCCAGCAGTTTCACCGGCTGCATGAAGTCGCCCAGAGGTCCAGGGACGAGCGTTGCTGACATGACGATGATTTTTAAATCAGGTCGCCGCTCGCGCTGTAGTGCCAGTGCCCAGGCTAAACCGAGATCGCCGTCTAGATGACGTTCATGAAATTCGTCGATGATGATGCAGCCTACTTTGGCCAGCTCGGGGTCCTCCATGAGCTGCCGCAGCATCACGCCTTCTGTCACATAGACCAGTCGCGTTTCCCGAGAGGTGACATTGTCAAAGCGCACCTGATAGCCCACCTCCGCACCCAGCCTAGAGTCTCGCTCCCTGGCCACACGCTGGGCCAGCATACGTGCCGCGATGCGCCGTGGCTGGAGCACGATACAGCGCTGGCCTTCTTTGAGAATGCCTGAGTCCAGCACAAACTGCGGCACCTGCGTGGACTTCCCTGAACCCGTGGGCGCTTTCACCAGCAGATTCATCGTCGTCGCAGACGTCAGCGCATGGATGACGGAGTCACGAATCTCAAAGATGGGCAGTTTGGCAGGGGCTGGCATGGGCCTGCTTCTTTCCGCGCATGGACGGGTGAGGTCAAGCTGACGATCATGCATCACTGAGCTTGTCGCTGAGAAAGGTCTGTGCCATGTCTCAGTCCCCCCAGATGCCCACCCAATCAGCGACCCGCCGAACCTTTCACAATGAGTTGTGGAGATCGCTACCCTCAGGGGTGCTAGATGCGCTCTCATCCACGCTGGGCATGCTCATCGCCGTGCGTGTTTTTCATCTGGGTCATGTGGAGAAGTCGATCTTTCTCAGCGCCACCAGCGGCGGCCTGATCACCAGCTTGTTTGTCATACCGCTGCTTTTAAAAATACGCAGCAGCATCGCGCAGACCGCAGCTCTGGTGCAGATGCTCGGTGGTGCCTGCATGGCCATGGCGGCTATCTTCTACACCTCACCCTGGACCTACATCATCGGGCTGAGTGTCGGGCTCTTTTGTTTCTCCATGCAGATCCCGCTGCTGACGCAGATTTACCGCCTGAACTATCCTGAGTCAGAGCGTGGACGGCTCTACTCCATCACTGGTGTGACTCGTGCAGCCTCAGCTGTAGCCTTTGGTTTTTTCGGCGGCTGGTTGCTCGGCTTGGATCTGGATTACTATCGACTTTTACTCTGGTGCTTTGCATGCGCAGGTTTTCTTTCTGGCTGGTGGACCTACAGCCTGCCCACAGCCGAATGGGATGCGGGCGGCAGTGAAAGCTCCGGACTTTGGTCCTCTCTGCGCTGGGTGAAGATAGATCGCGATTTCCGCACCCTGCTTATCTCATGGATGATGATGGGCATCGGTAATCTCATCGCCTTCTGCCTATTCGTCGAGTATTTGGCCAACCCAAAGCATGGCATCAATCTGCCCACCCAAACCGTTGCCTGGATCACGGGTGTCGTCCCAGTTATCTTCAGAATGCTTACCTCTTATCCCTGGGGCCTGATTTATGATCGAGTGGGTCTTTTCAAAGTGCGTGCCATTTTAAATGTCATCTTTGCCGTGGCCATTGTCACCTTTTTCATGGGCACCACGATCACCACCTGGAGTATAGGCATGGCTCTGTGGGGACTGGCCAATGCCGGCGGCAATGTCACCTGGGGCCTCTGGGTCACGAAGCTTGCTCCGAAACAGGCCGTAGCCGAATACATGAGCGTGCATTCCTTCCTTACCGGTGTGCGGGGCCTACTCGCTCCGCCTCTAGCTTTTGCGGCCATCGAGGTCATGTCCTTCCAAACGCTCAGCCTCATCTGCGGCGCAGCCATCCTCAGCGCCAGCGCCTTCATCACCGTCCGCGCCCGCAGCAGCGATGCCGAAAGTATCCGCCGTTTAGGGCCAAGTGAGCGGTTGTGATCAGGAATATGTATCGTCGGGAATAAGTATTGACGCCTGCATCGGCAACTCATTACACTCCATCGCATGATAAAAAATCTTGTCATATCACTCGTCAGTTTGATCGTCGGAGCCACGGCAGGTTATAGTCTGCGCACAGTCAAAGACCCCGGTGATCAAAAATCAGACCAAAGCAGCGACACCGCAAAAGCCACAGGTAGCAGTGGAACGTTGCGTGATTCTGTTAAGTCCACAGGTGCAGCCGAGGACGGGTCAGTCAGGACCGCCAGCTCCCTGCCAGATCAGATGAAGGATCTACTCGTGGACTACGATCCGCGCTCTGCCCTGAAGGCTGCGAAAAAACTCTCTGCCGAAGAACTTCAATCAGCACTGGCACTATTGGCTGCCATGCCAAAAAGTGCCGACCGCGACTCTCTGCGCAGCCAACTATACGCCGCGTGGGCCGCTGCTGATCCGACCACCGCCTGGAAGGCCGCGCTGGCTGACCCGCTGGATAAAAACTCAGGCGTGCTACTAGCCGCCGTTGCTGGAGTCTTAGCTAAAACCAATCCCGCAGCCGCCATCGAGCTGGCCATGAGCCTTGGCATGGGTGGAAAGCGTGGCATAGTCATGAAGAATGTCTTTGGCGAGTGGGCCAAGGTCGATGTCGCTGCTGCCATAGCTTACACGAATGCTCATCCCGAGCATCCGGTGGAAAGTTATTATCTTTCACACGGGCTGAGCAAGCTGGCGGAGAAAGATCCCCTCAAGGCCGCCAACATGGCGATTTCATTCAGAGATAAATCTATGCGTGACTACATGCTCACTATCCTCATGGGCACTTGGGGGGATCGTGATCCAGCGGCTCCCTTAAAATGGGCGCAGTCGCAATCAAATCCACAGCTCAGAGAAGCGGCCATCGCAGCTGCCGTCGGCGCTTGGGCGAAGTCTGACCCCAGTGCGGCCCTTTCCTATGTCCAGAAAATCACCGATAGAGAAACCCGCAGCAATGCCTTCAAAAAAGCCTGGGGTGACTGGTTCAAAAATGATCCTGACGCGGCTACCACTTATGCCGCATCCATCAAGGATGAAAATTTGCTGGAGGATATAAGTTTTCAGTTTGGCTACAATACAGAGGGTCTGAGTCCTAAAGAGCGGGCTACGCTGCTGGCGCGACTGCCCGAGGGTAAAACGAAGGAAGGTATCTATCGGACGATTACCGACAATCAGATCCGCAAAGGCCAATTCAACGAAGCCTTAGCCATGCTTAATGCTATGCCTGATTCACGGGATCGTGATCGGAATGTCGCCCAGCTCGGGCAAACCTGGGCTAAGACGGATATGGCCGCTGCGACCGCCTGGCTCAAGCTGCAGCCAGACTCGACCGACCGAGATCTTGCCATGACAGGTTACGCCTCCGCCTTGGCGCGGACAGATCCCATCGCCGCCATCAATTGGGTGAAAAGTATCCCCGATGCGAAGCTACGTCAGGGTGCCTTGGTCAACATCGCTTCCAGTTGGTCTAGGTCAGACCCCACCAAAGCTGCCGCTTGGATCAATGGAGCCGGAGGCTTTTCAGCGTCTGAAAAACGAACGATTGAAAGTTATAAGAGTCTTTCAGGCGACTACATGTTTAATATCCCCACCGTGGGCACGCGCCGCTAAAGCAAGATCCAGCTGACGGCCAGTCGTATGACGAACTACAATACACTTCTTCTTGTCTGCTCACTGGTCGGTGGAGTCGTGGGTTATCATCTGCGTGGCGGCAGCTCAGGTCAGCATGAGATGGTGCCACAGGCCATATCTTCAAAAAGCGTGGTTGCTGGAAGTGCCACATCGGTGTCTGCAAAATCGGGTTTACCCACTGAGGATGCCACCTCAAGCGTCAGTCTTTCACTCGCAGATCAAATGAAGCAATTGCTGGTGGACTTCGATCAGGGAACAGTCCTGAAAGCCGTCCAAAAGTTGTCAGTTGAAGATCTGAAATCGGCCTTGGCGCTACTAGCTTCCATGCCCAAGAGCCAGCATCGCGACTCTTTGCGAAAGCAGTTGTATGCGGCTTGGGCAGCCACCGATCCCAATGCCGCTTGGAAAGCCGCGCTTGCTGATCCTCCGGATAAAACCCCAGGCCATTTACTCGCCGCCGTTGCTGGGACCTTAGCCAAGACCAATCCAGCCGCCGCTATCAAGCTAGCCATGAGTCTCGGCATGGGGAGCAAACGTTCTACCGTGATGGCCCAAGTCTATGTCGAGTGGAGTAAGGTCGATGTTGCTGCTGCCATTGGTTATGCAAGTGCACATCCCGAGGATCAGTTTGATTCTTTGAGTTTAATATCACCGTTAAATCGACTCGCAGAAAAAGATCCATTGAAAGCTGCGAATCTCGCCATTTCTTTCAAAGATGATTTACGTCGTGCCGTCCACATTTCGGGCCTGATGGATGTCTGGGTAGATCGCGATCCTGCTGCGGCCTTAAGATGGGCGCAGTCACAAACAAATCCCCAATTCAGAAAAGAGGCTACGGACGCTGCTGTTGGGGCTTGGGCCGATGCTGACCCTGCTGCTGCCCTTGCTTTTGTTCAGACCATTTCAGACGTAGATGCCCGTAGCAGCTCATTCAAAGCAGCTTGGGGGAATTGGTTCAAAAGCGATCCAAATGCCGCAGCTTCTTATCTCTCGAACATTAAAGACGCTAAGCTCCTGGAAAGCGTGAATTTTGAGTTTTCCCACTATGCGCTGGGCTTGAGCTCGAAAGAGCATGCCGCACTGCTGGCACTGATTCCTGAAGGTAAGCAGAAGGAAGAAATCTACGATATGACGACGAGTCATCAAATCCGTGAAGGTCAATACAGTAAGGCTTTGGAGATGCTCAATGTGATGTCTGACTCGACGGCCCGTGATCGGAATGTCGCCCAGCTCGGAGAGGCCTGGGCAAAGACGGATCTGGCTGCTGCATCAGCTTGGCTGAAGCTTCAGCCAGACTCGACAGATCGAGATCTCGCACTCTCAGGCTACACCAGCACCTTGGCGCGGACTGATCCGCTTGCAGCCATTAAGTGGGCGCAGACTATCCCCGACCAAAAGCTACGTCAGGGTGCCCTGATGAACATCGCTTCCATTTGGTCTAAGGCAGACACGATCAGATCTGCAACTTGGATCAATGGAGACGCGGGCTTTTCAGCATCAGACAAACGAACAATTCAGAACAATGCAAAAAATTCAAGCAACTACATGTTCAAT
>JAPLUM010000014.1 GCA_026397605.1 Verrucomicrobiota bacterium
ACACGTCGTACCTGTTGATCCGCCGCAATCTGGTCCGTCCGGAGAGCCGGTACATCATTGCCAGCGGTGTCAGCTATGGCTGGCACCAGTGGGTGGACGATATGGGCATGGCTGGCCTGGCGCTGCGCGACACCGAGGTGCTGGCCGAGGGCGTACACCTCCACCGTGCCAATGTCATCGTGAACTACGACACGCCATGGAACTCCACCCGCCTCATGCAGCGCATTGGGCGTGTGAATCGAATCGGCAGCAAGGCGGACCGCGTTCACATCTTCAACTTTTTCCCCACCGCGCAGGTCGATGCGGGCATCGACCTCAAGAAGAAAGCCATCGTCAAGCTCCAGGCCTTCCATTCCGCTCTCGGTGAGGACAGCCAGATCTACTCCACCGATGAGGAGGTGGACACCTTCGGTATGTTCGATGCCGCCGAGATTCAGGAAGAGCGCGATGAGACACTAGCCTACCTCATGGAGCTGCGCGCCTTCAAGAAGAACAACCCCGACCGCTTCCGCGAGATTCGCAATCTCCCGCTCCGTGCTCGTGTCGGGCGCAAAGACCGCCATCGTGATAGCTCCACACTCACCTACATCCGCAATCACCGCCGCGATGCTTTCTATTACAGCCCTTTGGAGGGTGAGTTAGAAGAACTCAGCTTTGTTGAAGCCGCCCGCATCTTTAAAGCCGTTGCTGGGGAGAAGGGCGTCCCGCTCCACGAGCAGCACCACGCTCATGTGAATGCCGCCATCGCGCAGTTTAAGGAAACGCTGCATCAGGAAGCCGCGCTCGGTCAGGTCGTCGATCACCAGATGGGGCCAAACGAGTCCAAAGCCCTGCGTTTCTTGGCCATCTTCATCAATCATCCCACGCTGGCCGCTGAAGAAGAAAAGTTCCTGCTGCGCGCGGCACAGACTGCCATTAAGCGCGCCACCTTTGCCCGTCTCCAGCGTGATCTCAATCTCTTGGAAAAGGCCCACAAAAAGACGCCACTTCAATCTTCTGTCTTGCTGGACAAGACTCTGGAAATTCTCAGCAAGTATCCACTCCAAGAGAGCGCCGATTCCAAAGTCGAAGACGCACGCGGCGGACTCTCCACAGCTGAACTCACCCCATCCATTATCCTCTCCGAGTCTTTTGCTTGGCATTGACGGTTTTCGATGCATCCCTTACTATCCAACCCATGAGCACACGACAACTAAGCATTGGCGACTTCGCTGCGCACTGTCTGGAGGAGATCAAAGCCATCCAGTCTGGAGATACTGTGCTCGAAATCCTGAGTGCAGGTAAAATCGTTGCCATTGTCAATCCAGCGCCACAACGCGGAATGCAAGCGCTTCAGACTTCTGCCGACTTCTGGCGGCCTATGACGGCACAGGATCATGCCCGCCAGCAAGGCATTCGTCCCGTGACGCGGGTTGAAGATTTCTGGGGTCCCGGGGATGAGGCAGATTGGGAGGGTTTCGATGAAGCTCTGGAAAATTGGCGCGCTGAGCCGCTGCCAGAGCCACTCCCTGGCGAAAACTCTTCTCATGCTGCTTGATACCAACATCGTTTCCTACATCTACCGCAGTGACACGCGTGCCGGACTTTACACTCCGCACCTCACAGGGCAGACCTTGTATCTTTCCTTCATGACTTTGGCGGAATTGCTACGCTGGCCGCTCGAGCGCAACTGGTCAGCAGTCAAGGCACAGCACTTGGAGGAATGGATTGATCAGCGCTTTGTGCTGCTGCCTTCTGATCGGGAACTTGCCCGCACTTGGGCCAGACTCGTCGGCATTACCTGCCGCGCCCGTCCCGTCAGCTTGTCTGACTCCTGGATAGCAGCCACCGCACTGCACTACAGTCTGCCTCTAGTTACTCACAATCGTCGTCACTTTGAAGACATCCCTGGATTGAATCTCATCTCCGAAGCCTGAAAATGTCCATTTCCCTGTCTCTCCAGCCGCTTCTTCGTCAACCCTTCGCGAGAGACATCTACCGCACCATCCTAGAGGACATCCTTCCCAGCGGTACGCTTCAGCTTCTCCAGACGCCACAGCCCGTCATCGCCACCTGTGAGTTTGTTACTGGCACATCCCAGATCGGCACCATCGAGTTGCCTGATGGCAACACCATCGCCCTGCTGGAAGTTCACGTCGCAGATCAGATCAAGCTCGCGCGCAATCGCGTGGCCCTACGGAACTTCGTGGCCCGCTTCATTGATGAAGCCAGCACCACGGCCGTGCTTGC
>JAPLUM010000092.1 GCA_026397605.1 Verrucomicrobiota bacterium
CTGCTGCGTTGCAAGGGAATCCGGCCTCGGCACTGGCCATTGCTGGCGTTACAGGAACGAATGGTAAAACCACGACGGTTTACCTGATGCATCATCTGCTCAATCAGGGGCAAAAGCGTGCCGGGTTACTTGGCACGGTGACGTATGATTTGGGTGGTGGAAAGCAAGTGCCGGCCACTCACACGACACCCGAGTCACTGGAGATTCAGAGCCTGCTATCTCAAATGCGCGACAACGGCTGCCGAGCCTGTGCCATGGAGGTGAGTTCACACGCACTTGATCAAGAGCGTGTGCATGGATTACCGTTTGCTGCTGCCGTTTTCACCAATCTGACTCAGGATCACCTGGATTATCATCAGACGATGGGTGAGTATTTTGCCGCGAAATCACGCCTCTTTGAAATGGTCGCTTCGCAGCCAAAAGGGCAGTTGATCATTAACAGTGACGATGCCTGGGGAAGGAAGCTGATTCAGCGCTTTGAAGACACGGGTCGTGTGACCAAATTTGGTTATGGGGTCCATGCCGACTTTCGTGCAATCAATGTCCGCTATGACTTCACGGGCACTAGCTTTGAGTTGGAGGTGAATGGTCGCGCCTTCCTGGTGCGCTCGCCTCTCATTGGTGATTTCAATGTTTACAATGCACTCGGCGCTCTGGCCGCGGCTCACTCCATGGGACTGAATCTGCGTGAAAGCGTGACTAGTCTGAAGAATGCACCGCAAGTGCCTGGACGGCTTGAACGCGTCACTGAAAACGTAACCCGCTTCCAGGTATTTGTGGATTATGCCCACACGCCAGACGCTTTAGAAAATGTGCTTCGCACACTGAAAGCGTTGCGTCCAACTCGCATCATCACCGTCTTTGGTTGCGGTGGGGATCGTGACCGTGCGAAGCGCCCGATCATGGCCGCCGCCGCTGAGGCTGGCAGCGACATCTGCATTCTCACCAGCGATAATCCACGCAGTGAATCCCCTGAAGCCATCATCGCTGATGCAGTCAAAGGTTTCACACGTCCGAAGAACCATGCTTCCATCGTAGATCGCCGGGATGCAATCCGCGGCGCGCTGGAAAATGCCAAGCAGGGTGATATCGTCCTGATTGCAGGCAAGGGCCATGAAGATTATCAGGAGATACAAGGTGTGAAGCACGCCTTTGATGATCGCCGTGTGGTCAGGCAGCTCATGACTGAAATGTACAGTTCCCGCGATGCCATCCGTGCAGAGCGTGAGGCTGAACGTGAATTCCGCAAAGCCGAAGGAAGGCGGCCTTATGATTCATGAAGCCAATCTCACTTCAAACACTTGCCAGCTTTGTGGATGGAACATTTTCCTCCACGGTCAACCCTCTTGTCTCGCGCGTCACGACTGACTCACGAAAAGTCGGTCCTGGAGATGTGTTCGTGGTGCTGAAAGGTGATAAGTTTGATGCGCATGATTTCATCCCTCAAGTCATTGCCGCTGGCGCTGCTGCCGTGGTGGTGAGTCGTGTCAGCGCTGATTGGAAAACAGATACCTGCGCAGTTTTACAAGCCGATGATACGCTCCTAGCGCTTCAGCAGATGGCTCGTGGATATCGCAGCTGGCATCAACCCCTGGTGATTGGATTGACAGGTAGTAACGGGAAGACTTCCACCAAAGATCTGACCAACATCATCATGGCGCGGAAGTATCAAACACGCGCCACGTTGGGAAATTTAAACAATCACATCGGCGTCCCGCTTACCCTTCTTAGCCTAGAGGAGGGTGATGAATGCTCCGTCGTGGAGATGGGCATGAACCATGCTGGTGAAATCAAAGTCTTGGTGGATATCGCCTTACCCGATGCCGCAATCGTGACCAATGTTGGCATGGCGCACATTGAGCATTTAGGTTCTCAAGATGCGATTGGCTGGGAAAAGGGAACGCTGCCAGCCAATGTGCATGGTGAGGGAATCGTCGTTCTCAATGCCAATGATTCTTACAGCGATCTGATCGCCCGCCACTGTCAGGCCACTGTTTATCGCGCTGGCACAAATGTCGGCGACGTGCGCGCTTTCGACCTGAGGTCCACCTCAGAAGGCACGGCATTCAAATTAGATTTTGCCGATGAGGTGGTCGAAACATTTTTACCTGTTATCGGTGATCATATGGTCAGCAATGCTGCTTTGGCTGCCTGCATGGGCTGGGCACATGGCATCAGTCCTGAGGACATCGCGGATGCGCTGCGCACAGCCAAACTAACTGGCGGACGAATGGAGACAAAGGCAGTGAAAGGCATCCACTTCATTGATGATTCTTACAATGCAAATCCTGATTCCATGATCGCAGGTCTAAGCGCGTTAGCGGCACTTGGAAACACTGGCCGGAAAATTGCCGTCCTAGGTCGCATGGGCGAGCTGGGTGCTCATGCCATTGATGGGCACCGCCAAGTCGGCATTCACGCCGCCTCAGTCGGGTTGAGCGCAGTTTACACGGTGGGTGACGAAGCCGCCCAGATCAGCCACGCCGCATCTTCCACCGGTCTCTCGGAGACTCAGAACTTTCAAAGCCACGAAGCCTGTGCAGCCCATCTTAAGGAGATGCTGAAGGCCGGAGATGCTGTGCTGCTCAAAGGCAGCCGCTCAGCAGGCATGGAAAAAGTACTCACCCATTTTCAAAACCCATGATCTACTGGCTTTACGAACTCCGACAATGGCTGGAAGCGCATCACTGGATCAGTGATGACGCCTTCCTTTATAAGCTGCTGAACATCTTTAAGTATCACACTTTCCGTGCGGGCGGTGCTGCAATCACGGCCTTTGCTTTATCTTTGATGTATGGCAATTGGGTGATCCGTAAACTGATTTCCCTCAAGCTAGGACAGCCCATTCGTACGGCTGAAGAGGTTGGTAAGCTTTTTGAACTTCAGGGTAAAAAAGTAGGCACTCCAACGATGGGTGGCGTCTTGATTTTATCCACGATTCTCATTTCCACACTGCTGTGGGCAAAGCTGGATAACGTCATGGTCTGGATCATCCTCTTTACCACCGTTGGCCTAGGTGGCCTTGGGTTTTATGATGACTACCTGAAGGTCAGCAAAAAGAACTCTAAAGGGGCCAGTGCACGTGTGAAATTGGTTTGGCAGACAGGTGTCGCCATCGTAGCCGGTCTTTTGTTTGCATATGCCGTGCCACCCGATGAGGGCGTAACCCTGAGGGCCCTGTACGTGCCCTTTTTCAAAGATGCCTTGATTGCTGACATGGGAATCTTCTCGGTGGCTTTGTTCACTGTGATCATCGTTGGTTCTTCCAATGCGGTGAATCTGACGGATGGTCTTGATGGCTTGGCTACAGGCTGCTCACTAACCACCGCGATTACCTATGCCGCCTTTGGTTACATCTGCGGCAATGCCAACTACTCTGAGTATCTTGGCGTGGCTCATCACAGTCTTGCCAATGAGTTACCTATCGTAGCCATGGCTTTGGCAGGTGCTTGTGTTGGCTTCCTCTGGTTCAATGCGCATCCAGCAAAAATGTTCATGGGAGATACCGGTTCATTAGCACTAGGCGGCTGCATCGCCACCCTGGCCATTGGTTGCAAGCAGGAGATCGTCTTAGCTCTGGTCGGCGGTGTCTTTGTCATGGAGGCAATGAGCGTCATCATACAGGTCATCAGCTTTAAGAAGCGTGGAAAGCGCGTCTTCCGCATGGCCCCCATCCACCATCATTTTGAATTGGGTGGTTGGCATGAAAATCAAGTCATCGTCCGCTTTTGGATTCTCTCCCTTCTTTTTGCCATGCTTGGCCTGGCCACTCTGAAACTTCGTTAATCATGTCTCGCTTTAAAGGACAACACTTTGCCATTCTCGGTGCTGGTCGCAGCGGGCTGGGTGCTGCACGTTTGGCACGGATGCACGGTGCTGAGGTGACTGTTTTTGACGAGGCCGATACGCAGAAGATCAAAGGTTCGTTGGATAAACTAGAGGCCGAATCATTCCGTGCCGTCACAGGCAAAGATGCCCGTGATCTCGTCGTGCAGGCAGGTGACTTTCAACGTGTCATCATCAGCCCTGGACTGGATGCCGGCTGGCCGCTGCCAAAGAAGTTTACTGATG
>JAPLUM010000731.1:0-10542 GCA_026397605.1 Verrucomicrobiota bacterium
AGTGGCAAGGCGGGCGCAGTTTTGAAAGGGGTCCAATCATTCCATTGCCCCCATTCCTTTGCCAATCCGTCTTTGATTGGTCCAACTTCACTTTGAAAACACGGAATGGATTCCGTATTTTCAAAGCTGGATCTGAAACTGGAACTCTTTTTAAGAGAAGCCGACTCAAGATTGCGTCAGGCCAGCATCCGAGAACTGCATCACGGCGTGCCGATCACATCATAAGTGGCGACACCATTTTGGCGGACGCGGTGGAAGCTGCGGGTGGCGCTGGCAGCGGGAACGGTGCCTTGAGTCTGGAAGGCGGCGCCGGTTGTAGGCACAGCGGGGACGGTGGTCCAGTTGGTGAGGTTGGTGCTGCTTTCGATGCTGTAGATGCCGCCCTCGGCACTGTCCCAGGTCAGAGTGACATTGCCGCCGCTGACCGTGTGGGTGTCCATCTTCAGCTCGGCATTGGGTCCACCAGCGTAGGTCGTGACATTTGGCGACTCAACGGAGCTGAAGCCCACAGTGCTCTCTGCGCCGTAGTTGCCACCTTGCTTCACGCCATAGTATTGGCGGCCGATGATGTAAGGGTAGGCGGGTTGAAAGGAGGCATCAAGTGTAACGAAGTAGGCATAGGTGCCGGAGGGAAACTCGGGCGTGACACACCAGCGACCATTCGAGTCATCGAGATCAAAGTGCGTGCCCTGCGTAAAGCCGAGATCGCCGAGGTAATCGAAGTCCTGCAAATACCAGCCTATCGGGAACGCGGTGCTCACATTGGGTCCTGTTGCAGCGTCATTGGCAGTGCTGATGCCGTGTCCGGAGCGGATCGCCCACTGAGGAAGCGTGGCGCGTCCGGCGGTGTTGAGGTTGGTGGTGCCGGAGCCGCCATCGCGTGGCACAAAGCCGCTGACGATGCGGCGTATTCCGCTGTTGGAATTGTTGGCCGTGCTATAGCCGAAGGGACCATAGATCGGATAGCCATCAAAGCTCCAGCCGAGGATGGGGCTGTGATCGGGAGTCGTAGTGGCCTCGGTGTAGGTGTGAGTGGCGGGATTGTAGTTCATGTGATCACCCATTTCATAACGCAGCGCAAAGGGGCTGATGTGGTGGTGGCTTTCTCCGGTGAAAGGTTGGTGCGAGCCAGCGGGATCAAAGGTGAGGCCTTCCGCGAGTCGAGCGTTGCGGGTCCAGAACTCGGTGCCGCGTGCTCCTGTATTGATGTCGGCCGTGCCGCTCCAGAAGAAGGCATCGAGCTGATTGTGAATGATGGTGGTGTTCACCCAGATGGCGATGGGGCCGAAGTTGGTGTTCGTGCGGGTGACGGCGGGGACGGGCACGCGCGGGATGCGGGCGAGCATTTCCCACTGGTTCGGATAGTTCAAAAAGATCTGCGTTCTTGCTGCATTCAGATACCACGGCCCCATGGTGTAGTGTGGCATGGAGGAGCCTTTCACATACACCCAGTTGGCGCCCACGCGGATGCTTTCGATTCCTGCATAGGTCGGCACGGGCTGAGTGCCATTGATCACCGAGCCCTCCGGTCCCCACGTTGTGTCGGATAGGCCGACTGCCGCGCGTTCCTTGGTGCGGTAAATGCGGGCATACTCGGCACCTGTGGTCTTCTGCCAGGCTGTTTCCACAGGCAAATTCAGGACCTTTGCTGGCGAGACATAGGTGGCGAGCTGTGCGGTGAGTTGGGCATAGGCTGCCTGCGCTGGAGTCGTGAGCGTGCTGGCCAGTAGATTCGTCTGCTCATCGGGATCATTGGTGAGCAGATGCAGGCGCTCGGTGTTGTCGTTAAATCGGATGAGCTTGTAGTCACCGATGCGCACGGTGCGTCCGCTGTCTGCCGCTGCGATGGCGGCACCGGATTCCTCGCTGTAGGCAGCGCGGGCAGCTTCGCTTTGATTGAGCAGCAGTGGCATGAGGCTGCGGCTGTCGATGGGTTTCACCGCAGGCTGCGTTGCGGTCACATTGATGCCGGCCATTTCCAGGATGGTGCTGTAGAGATCCACCGCATGGACCAGCGCGGTGCTTTCACGGTTCGGGCCGACGATGCCAGGGCCGCTGATGAGCAGCGGCACACGCACACCGCCTTCGTAGAGGGAGTCCTTCGAGTGCCCGCTGCTGAATGGTGTTTGGATCACTTGATTTGTCGTGCCGTTATCGCCGATGAAGATGATCCAGGTATTGGCCCTCACTGTTGGAGTCATTCCAGACAAAAGACGTCCGATCTCCGTGTCCATCGACTCCACAGCGGCGTTGTGATGGGTGCGCTGGTTGGCGCTGGTGTTGTTGATCGGCAGTGTGGCCCAAGTTGTTGGGAGAGTTGTGTCGTAGGTGTGCAGGTTGTTCGGCGGTTTGTGGAAAGGCGTGTGCGGCGCGTTGTAGGCTACCCAGGCGAACCACGGATTGGTTCCGCGTGTGCCAATCCATGCCAGCGTGTCATTGGTCACATCCGTCGTTGCATAGGTCGTGGTGCCATTAGCAGTGCCGGTGACGCCATTGATCGTCTTCGTCCAGGCCGTGTAGCTGCCAGTGCCGCCGCTGCCGCCGACGAGGCTTCCCGTGAGGCACCCGGCATAGTGAGGCCAGCCCGCAATGTTTGCCGGATCATTCGCGATGTTCTGGCCTACCGTGAGGTGCCATTTGCCAAATTGAGCCAACGAGTAGCCCAGGCCACCGTTTGCCGCGAAAGCCCTCGGTAGTGTGAACTCCGCCGCCATGAGTTGCCCGTCATTGGCGGTCACTGCCGTGGTCACTCCATGGCGGAAAGGATGCCGACCCGTGAGCATGCATGCCCGGGTGGGCGAGCAAGTGGGCTGCGCATAAGCATTGCGGAACTGCACCCCGGTGGTCTTCAATGCATTGATGTTCGGCGTCGGTGGCAGCACCGCGCCGGGTGAGCTGTTGTAAAGCGAGTGGCTATCCGTGCCGAAATCATCCGCGATGATGAGCAGCACATTGCGCTGCTGAGCGTGACCTAGGGAACTGATTCCGAGGAAAAGTGCGGCGGCGAGTGAAGGCTGGATTTTCATGGTTATACATTTGAACCATGCCACCCTAACGGAATCATGCTCGATGCCGTCGAAGATGGCGATCTCGCGCTGGAGCAAGCATTGACCGTCCCTTACGATGCGCTGGTGCTCGACATCATGGTGCCTGGGCGCGATGGCCTGAGCATCCTGCGTGTGCTTCGTGAGAAGAAAAACGCCACCCCGGTGATCCTCCTCACCGCACGCTCCACCCTGCCGGAGAAGGTAGAGGGGCTGAATCTCGGCGCGGACGATTATTTAACGAAACCCTTCTACGTTGAAGAACTCGCCGCACGTCTGCGAACCGTGGTGCGTCGTCATGCAGGTGCACCCACGCATCTGCTGAAGGTGGCGGACTTGCAGATGGACCTCATCACGCGACAGGTTTCGCGCGGCGGCAGAGCCATCGAGCTCTCCGTGCGGGAGTTTTCACTGCTGGAGCATCTCATGCGCTCGCCGGAGCGCGTCTTCAGTCGTGTGCAGATTTATGAGCACGTCTGGGGCTACGGCATGGATCTGGAAAGCAATCTCGTCGAAGTCTATGTGCAGCGCCTGCGGGCAAAGATCGACAAAGAGCACGACACGAAACTGCTGCGCACCGTCCGCGGTGCAGGCTACGCGCTGGGAGAGGCACGATGAGTACGGCGCGTCCATCGTCCTTCCGCCTCCGGCTTGCGCTGCAAACCATGTTCGTCGCTGGCATCGTGGTGGCTGGCTTCGGGACGGGTGCATGGTGGTTCGCGATGGAGCAGCAGGCACGCAATCACGACCTGCGCATCGCTCAGGAAGCACGCAGACTGTGGACACAGCTCACGCCGAGACATCGAGAGCAAGACATTGCGCAGGCCGTGCAGAAGATTTTTGGCCCTAATCATGATGGCGTAGCCGTGAGTGTGATGTGGCACACGGAGGAGCATTCCTCCGCAACGCTCACCGGTCCTGTGATCAGCCAGACAAATCGAGCCACCTTTATCAATCATCTGCCGCAAGGCCCCGCCGTGGTCACTCGGCCAGCAGAGTCCGAGGGAGTGCAGCGTCAGGCGCGTGCACTTTCGCCCGAGGTGGCCACTGGCGGCACTCAGCGCCGACCCCTGATGCCAGAGATTCGCACGCCTGATTTTTTCGCCATCGCAGGCACCACGGAAGCCTCAGGTAAATGGCGCTTTGGCGCATTCAGCAACCCGCACTACACCCTTTTTGTCGGCCTCTCATACGCTGCGCTGGATGCCGGAGCACTCAGCGCCGCCTTGTGGTTCGCGGGGGCAGGTGTCTTGGCGTTAATGGTCGCCGGACTCGGTGCTTGGTGGGCCTCCGGTCGGGCGATTCGGCCACTGGAACGCATTGTCACTCTCTCGGATCGAATGAGCGCGGGCAGCCTCAATGAAGGCATCCCAGTCCACAGTGGCGACGACCGTGAGTTCACGCAACTCATCAGTGCCCTCAACAACATGACCGCGAGGCTTGGCAAGAGCTTCGAGCAATCTGCTAGGTTCACCGCCGATGCCTCGCATGAGTTGAAAACACCACTCGCCGTCATCCAGGCAACTTTGAACGATACCCTGCGCTCCGAGTCGCTGAATGAAGAGACCCACGAGCGCATCAGCGTGGCGCTGCATCAGGTCTCCCGCCTGAAACACATCACCCATAGCCTGCTTTTACTCTCGCAGGCCGATGCGGGTGAACTCCCCATCCACCGCGAGCGCTACGATCTCTCCGCCGACCTCGAAGGCCTCATGGAAGACGCTGAATCGCTCTGCGAAAGTGCCGGACTCACCTTTGAGCAGTCCATCCAGCCCCATGTGATCGTCACAGCCGATCAGGCGCTGATGCATCATGTGTTTCAAAACCTCGTCAGCAACGCCGTGAAGCACAACCAGCCCCACGGCAGTGTCCACGCCAGCCTCAGCCAAGATGCCACCGGCGTGCGCTTCGAGATCACCAACACCAGCGCCGAAATCCCCGCCGATGTGAAACAGCGTCTCTTCGACCGCTTCTACCGCGCCGAAACCTCCCGCCGCGGCGAAGGCTTCGGTCTCGGCCTCAACATCGCCTTCGAGCTAGCACGCGCCAATGGTGCCACGCTAGAACTCGTGCCAACTGAGAGCGGCAAGACCAGCTTTGTGGTTACTATACACTAAACCACGCCGAGCCATGCGGATCACTTCGCACGCATCCCGAGCTGATCGAAGAGAAAGGCAAGCACGTCGGCTTTCTGAGCAATCTTCTCGTTGAGTGCGGTGCCCATGCCGTGGCCGGAGGCGGCGCTGAGGCGGACTAGGATTGGATGATTGGAACTGGTGGCGGCTTGCAGGCGTGCGGTCATTCGACGCGAGTGAGCAGGGTTCACGCGGCCATCGGTTTCGCCTGCGAGGAAGAAGACGGAGGGATACGCGGTGCCATCCTTGACGTTGTGAAAGGGCGAGTAGGCGTGCAGCGCTTTGAACTGCGCGGGGGCCTTAACGGTGCCGAACTCGGTGACGTTGAAGGCTCCGTTGGCATCTAGCTCGACCCGCAGCATGTCGTAGAGACCGACGTGGGCGACGACGGCGCGGGCAAGCCCTGGATGCTGCGTGAGGAAGGCGCCCATGAGCAGTCCACCATTGCTTCCGCCTTCGACGGCGAGCTTGTCAGAGCGCGTGTAGCCTTGCTTGATGAGATACTCGGCGCAGGCGGCGAAGTCATCGAAGACATTCTGCTTCTTCGTCAGATTGCCCGCCAGATGCCACTCCTCGCCATACTCTCCGCCGCCGCGGAGGTTGGCAACGACGTAGATGCCACCACGATCAAACCACAGGCGATGCTCGAAGTTGAACGTCGGCCTCATGCAGATCCCATAGCCGCCGTAAGCGTATAGCAGCGCGGGATTGTTGCCATCGAGCTTCGTCCCCTTGCGGCGAAGGATGTTCACGGGGACCTTGGTGCCGTCCTTGCTGATAGCGAACTCGCGCACGGCCTCGATGTCGCTAAAATCAACGGGGGAAGTATTGAAGAGCGCTGTTTTCTTCACGCTGCCATCAGCGGGATTGTAAAGCATGCACGCAGACGGAGCCACGAAACTGGTCTGACGAAACAAGATACGATCTCCCACCTCAATGAGACCGCCCACACCGGATGCAGTGGGCAGTGGCAGCTCGGCTGCGTTCTTTCCATGCAGATCAAACTGCCGGACGCGCGAAGGTCCGCCGATCATGTCCTAGACGAAGACTCAGCGTCGGCCAAGCTACCATTGATGGCCAAACGCAGGACTTTTCCGTGTGGAGCATCTTTGACCGAGCGCAGATACAAGCTCGCTCCATCATGGCTAAAGGTGATCTCTTTAATGCCATCTTCATGACGTGTGATCTGCCGCCAAGTCGCGCCTTCTTTTGTCTCGCGCAGGTGATGAGAAAACTCGCCGCCATCGCCATTCGCGACACTGGCAAGCAACCAACGACCGTCTTCCGAGGTGTGCAGTTCGATCTCCGCGATGCGTGGAAAATCGCGACCATTCGAGTATTCATCGCTGCTCGTCGGTGTGCCGAGTTTGTGGAAGTAGATCTGCTGGAAGAAGTTCAGATCCGCCTCCGGCTTCTCGCCACGATGGGGATAGCGCGTGTAAAACACCGCGCCGCCATTCAGCGTCCAAGCAACGCTGCCGCCACCTGTGGGATACTGCACACGCGGGATGCGATCCGGCAAAGGCTCGCCGCTTTCCGTGCTGTAGAAATGCAGCGTTCCCTCTTCACTGCCATTCTCGGAGAGGCAAACCGCGATCAACTTGCCATCGGGCGAAGGCTCATACCAATCCATGGCGACCTGGCCCTTGGGCTCGATCTCATTCGGATCGAGCACGACTTTCTCTGAAGCCAAATCATCCGGTGAACTCAGCGTCACGAGCAAGCGCTGCTGTTTCGGCGGCTGGAACTTTAGCGCAAACAGTCGCCCAGGTCGCGATGAAATGCCGCTGTGTGATGGCGTGTCTTTAGCATAGAGCGCCGTGAGTTTCGCCTCAATCTCCGCCCTCTCAGACCGCGCATCCAGCCAAGCGCGAGAGTATTGATTCTGCGCCTCCGTCCATGCCTTTACCGCAGGCGACCCCGTTTCCTCCAACCAGCGATACTCATCCACCACCTGCAGGCCATGGTATTCATCCGTGACCGGTTTCTTTTCCGTTGGCGGGACTGCAGCAGCGATGGACATGACGAGAGTAAGCAAGACGAGAATGGGTTTCATGAGTGAGTGAACGATTTGGAGCAGGCAACGATAAGCTAGAAGCTTGGCTTATACCGATGGCAATCAGCAAAGACTACTAGCTCCAGTAAGTCCGTATCGAAATTGTGCCTCGGGTGGGGTGGTGAATCAACTCGGCAAACTCTGCTCCGCCTCCGCCAAGCATTTCATATGTGATGGTGCCGTCTGGCGCTTCGGTCTTCGTTGTCTTGGGATCAGTCACGCCTGGGCAACTTTGGACCCAGTCTGCGATGGCCTGCGGATTGCCGAAGAAGGAAACTCGAAACTCGCGACTGAACATGCCTCCTCCGGTGACAATAGTAAAACTCTCGGCCTTCTCTGGAAAGGGGCTCAGTCTCGCCCACTCGATAGTAGCTGTTCGTGCGCTCTTCGCGGTGAAGTGAGGATAGCCAGGAGGTCCAAATGTGACATCGAGACCATAAATTAGGGCCAATGAAGAAGCGACTGTCAGCCCAATACCAACGACAACTCCTCCGATAAATGAGCGATTTTTCCCGTGTGCCATGGTGTAGGACTCAGTGTGTTACACGAACAAATCAAATGCTTAAAGCATCTAGCCACATCGTTTTCGCCTGCAATTGCTCTCCGGTCTTTTTCAACCATTCATCCATAGCATCACCGAGTGACTTCACGATTTCGGGTTTCTCGGTGGCGATGTTGGTGAGGTTCTCGGGATCGGTGAGGTCATTGATGAACAGGACATTCGGTCTATCGGCCGCCCAACTGGTGGCTGCGCAGATCAGGGTGATGAGAAGGAGGTGACGAATGACGAGATTGAGGGACATGCCGGGAAAGGCAGCTAGGGCGAGGAGTAGAGTGAATCGTGTCGTGAAAGTGGGCCTACCAATAGGATGGTGGCCTCAGCGCTGCTTGGCAGGCGCATCAAACTTCCAGCTTGTTTTGAAATCGTGCGTGAGTGGTTGCTTGATGAGGCTAGCACGGACGAGTTCGATGGGAATGGGGCCGAGGTGGAGGATGTCGTCGTGGAACTGTTTCTCTGTCATTTTGCCACTTGCGACGACTTCGCGATGCAGGGCCATGAGTTGCAGACCGCCGAGCATGTAGCCACATTGATAGAGGGGTGAATAGTCGCCTTTGATGAAGCGGCGGACTTCGCTGGTGGCGCCGAACTTTTCGTGACCGACACGATCCATGAGGAACTTGACCATCTCATCTGGCTTCATCTGACCAAGGTGAAACTTCAGGGTCACGATGATGCGTGCACAGCGGTGCATGCGCCAGAACAATGCGCCGATACGATCCTCAGGCGTGGTTTGATAGCCTAGATTCCAAAGGCGCATCTCCCAGTACAACGCCCATCCTTCGACATAGAACGGCGTGCTGAAGCCACTGCGATAAGGCAGATGACGGTCGGCCATGTAGCGCTGGAGGTGATGACCTGGAATAAGCTCATGCGGCACCACATTGCGCATGAAGGGGCGGTTGTTCCCGCGCATGGACATCATCTTGTCCTCATGCTTCATGGTTTCATTCGCATAAGCCACCAGGATGTCATGGCCACTATAAGCGGCATAAGGGGTTTGCTTCTGCGACTGCGGACTGAGCATGGTCGTGCCCCACCACTCGGCGCAGTCGGCTGGCACGGTGACCAGATCTTTCTTGGTAACGAACTCGATGGCGCGATTGCCCTCGGCCCGCACAAAGGTCTCCTGCTCGCCGGGCCGCACATACTGGAGCTTCACACGCAGCAGCGCTTTCTTCCAATCGTCTCCCAGCTTCATCTCCAGGGCTGCTTTTTTCATCTCCGTCTCGCACCACACAAACTCGCGCTCGGCGATGCCAATGAGTTCATCTGGCGTATAGGAGATGAACTCGTGATCAAGCTTTTGTTGCAAGCGATAAGCACCCTGCGCTTTGCCCAGCAGCGGAGCATCGTCCTTTTCTTTGATGCCGGCGATCTCTTCGCGCAGGTATTTTGAGTAACCTTCGAGGGCCTTCTGCGCCTCGTCGTAGGGCTGTTTCATCCACCAAGAGAAGTCTGGCAAAAAGCCTTCATAGTTGCCAAACCAAGTCTTCAGGGACTCGCGCAGCGCATCGGCAGATTCAGCCGCGCGTAAGGCCTGATGAGGGGTTGGCATGGCAATCGCTTCAACCTTCTTGGCGGGCTCAGCGGGTTTAGCTTGGGCAGCTTTTGCATCAGGTTTCTTTTCTTTGCTGGCTTTGAGTTTGGCCTGGAGGTCAGTGACACGTTTCGCCAATGGTGCGAGCGCAGTGGCGGCCTTCTCGGTATTCAAAGGGGTTCCCTGCACCCGCTGCTCAGTGAGTCCGTCGATGATCGGGCGGAACGGCAGCCACGGGGCAAGATCCTGCACATCGTCACGTCGCTCGCTCAAGTGCATGAGTGAAGCATCGAGATCATTGCGCATCAGCACGTAGTCGATCTGATCCGTTTGGGAAAGCTTGGCAAAGTCCAGTTCGCCCAGCTTTTTGAGCCAGCCCTGAAGCATCTGTTGTTCACGATCCAAAGACTTCGTCGTATCCCCCGTGATGGCCCAGTGACGGCGTAGCAGGCTGGTATCCGCGCCGTATTGCTCAATGAGCAGACGCGGTGGCACTTGAGCACTCAGAGGGGAAGTTAGAAGCAGGAAGAGGAGAGGAAGATGTCGTTTCACGGTCGGTTTAAATTAGAGGTTTGAGTTCACACTCGACGAGCGCTTTGTCATCGAGTGAACGCATCGCGGGGCAGAAACAGCGGTTCATGAAAGTGGTTACCATTGATATTCGAGCGTCAGAGTCGAGCGGCCTTTCGGCAGCGTAAGAGGAATCAAGACTTCGCCTTCACGCGTGATGCCTTGGTGCTGGCTGATAATATGGAGGTGCAAGGAATCGATCTTAAAGCTGGTGTCAGAGGTGGTGTTGATCTTGTCTCCGCAAGCGGCTCGAAAGTAGAAGGGCTGAGCGAAGGCTGGTGAATCTAGGTGGATCGTGCGTTTGAAATAGCCTTGGCCATTTTCGCCGCGCAGATCCTCGAAGAACTCCTCTACTGCGATCTCGCCATAGGTGTAGCGGAAGGTGGGGCGGCGTTTGGAATCGAGCGTGTAGCCGCGCCATTCGTAGCCGTGATCCTGCGGGAAGCTGTGGTTCGTTTTGCCTTTGTAGGGCCAACTCTCATCCAGCGACTTCAGGCGGTGAAAGGGAATGCCGGGCGGAAAGTTGATCCCTTCTCGGCTGCGTGGATGGAAGGTACCGAAATCGAGATTAGCGAACTCGCCACGCCAGAGTTGACGCAGTGACATCTCGGCGGAGTCAAAGACGAGATTCACACGCT
>JAPLUM010000731.1:10603-12604 GCA_026397605.1 Verrucomicrobiota bacterium
ACACGCTCGGGATAACCAACGCCGATGCCGCGAAAGCCCGCTGCACTGCCGCGACCACGACAAATCTCCGCCACATCGCCGACACGGAGTTCATTCGTCTGACGCGAGAGGCCGACGGGTTTTTTGGCGCGTTCACCATCGGCGAGGTAGTTCCAGATGGCTTCGATTTGCAGGGCGCTGTCGCCATTGAGGATGTTGCCACGCACGGCTTTCCCATCGGGCCAGTAGCCGGGCATGATGACGGTGGGATGAAAGCGCGAGGGCTGGCGCATGTAGAGTTCAAACCAGTTTCGCTTCAGCCGCTGCGGTGAGCGTGAGATGTCCAGTGCGCTGATTTCTCCCGCCTGCTGGCCGTTGAACTGATGACAGATGATGCAACCGAGTCCGCTGGTGCCGACCAGTTCATAACCCGCAGCTTTGGATTCGACGATCTGCTCCACTTTGGGCAACTTGGCTTCTTCCAGCTTATCCACGCGGTCCAAAAGCTCCACGAGATGCCCCACCTGCGCCTCGCCAAACTGCGGCATGGCGGCGTCCATGTAGTCGCGCTGCCTGCCACCGCGAAGCAGCACTTCGGTGAGCCATTGCGGCGTGAGCTTCGCGCCGACATGCGAGAGTGTCGGCGGAATACGGCCCTGATCGCCGAGGGAAGGCTGCGTGCTGGTGAATAACGCCCGCCGCTCCGGCGCAGGACCGCCGAGTCCCTCGCGTTCGTGGCAGGCAATGCAGTTGAGCTGGGTGAGCGTCTTGTGAATGCGCTGTGTGTCATCGAGCGCAGGCGTCTCATGCGTGATTAGAGCACGCTGTTCTTTGGTCATGCCAAAGTGCATGGAGCACCCGCGTGATAAATCCAAAGCCACGAAAGCTGGCGCGGGTATCTTTGGCAGCTTCAAGTCATCGTGGCAGTTCGCACAGCCAAACTTGGTGAAGTGCTCGCGGCCTTTGCTGGCGAGCGCGGCATCCACATTCGGGGATGCAAAGGCGGCGATGAGTTCTTTGGACACGGAGAGCACAGACGCATCCATCTCAAAGACGAGTTCCGCCTTCCTGCCCGTATGGAAGTAGGTGAACTGGATCGCGTGCGGTCCGGCATCGAGTTCCGCCGCCGCCTGGAAGGTTTTCACGCCACGCCGGTCACTCGGAGCTTCTTCGATGAGTGTTTTACCATCTACGATGAGGGTGCCGCCGTTCATCTTGAGGTGAAAATGATGCTGACCCTTTGCTTTCACATGCAGCCAGCCTTCATAACGAATCGCTGTGTGCTGCTCCACCTTGCCGAGGCTGCTCAAGGCGAAGTCTGCCACCTGCCCACCGCGCTCGGCGGTGATGCTATCGCCCGCCAGCCCTTCCCAGACATTGCCGCGGTAGAGCGTGAAGCGCAGCCCACCCGGCACGCGAGTCTTTTGCAGCAAAAAGTGTGCGATGCGCTCTGCATCGCGGCCTTGGAGCTGCATGTTTGGCATCCGGCCGGAGGGGCGCACGGCATGGGGATCACGCAGGAACTTCATGAGGCTCGTGTGGCTGTATTTTTTCTCCAGCGGACCGAGCGGCACGGAGTTCGCCATCGGCAGTTCATTCGCGTTTTCATCACGCGACGCATGACAGGCTGCACAACCGCGAGATTGGAACATTTTGTACCCGGCAGCCGCCGCGACGTGATCAGGTGCTTGCGGCGCAAAGTCCGGCTTTTGGAGCGAGAGCAGAAAATGCGTCAGTTCAGTCGCGGTGGAGGCTTTTTCGGCTTCGGGGAGCTTGGCGAGCACATCGGGCATGGTGGTGCCTTTTTTCGTGCCATGGGGATCGCGAATGAATGTCTCGATGAAGGCCGGATTCACCCGCGAAGCGACTTGGGCAAGCCGAGGGGCCTTTTTGGAGCTTTGCTGAAGTGCTTCAGAAGCGTGGCAGGCAGCGCAGTTGAAGTCTTCGATCAGGATCTGACCTTGGATCTGCGGAGGCAGATTCGTCCCCGCCATCAAAGAAGGAACGATGGCAAACAGATGC
>JAPLUM010000196.1 GCA_026397605.1 Verrucomicrobiota bacterium
GCCATCGTCTCCTACATGGCCCGCCAGAGCCTGCTGCATTATTTGCAGACCCATCTGGGTGAAAACGCCGAGCTAGCCGTGCTGCTCAATGAAAAGGACTTCACCAGCTTAGAGAAGAACGGCTTCGTTCATCAGAACGCCAAGCGCATCGCTGACCTCCTGGATGCCGTCAAAATATGTGACCCCGCCATCGGTTCCGGCGCTTTCCCCATCGGCCTGCTTCACGAAATCCTTTGGACCCGCCTCACGCTCAATTGGGAGCTGAACACCCCAGAGGAGCGCGCCAAGCTCAAACGTCGCATCATCCAGAACAGTATCCACGGCGTCGATCTCGACCCTGGTGCCGTCGAGATCGCCCGCCTTCGCTTCTGGCTCGCCCTCGTCGTCGATGAAGACCAGCCCCGCCCGCTGCCCAACCTCGATTACAAGATCCACCGCGCCGATTCCCTCATTGAATACATCCGGGGCGAGCCCGTGCAACTTGGCAAAGTCAACGCCGAAGACAAGCGCACCCACGGTGCCATTCAGAGCCTCATTGCCGCCAAGGCCGCGCTGTTCACGGCGCAAAAGGTGCCGGAAAAAAGGGCAGCACGATTTTCACTCTATCGCGCCCTCGCGGAAGTCGCGATGGCCGAGTTCACTTGGCTGCGCAACGAGATGGGCCTCATTGCGGGCGACGCTGAACGCGCAGCCCAGCTCGACCACGGCCTCAAGGAGTTCGGCCACCGCATCAAGCTCATCGACAGCGTCGCCAAGGAATCCACCAAGACTCAAGACCTCGTCCTTACCGACCTCCGCGCTTGGTTTGATGACGACCAAAGGCCCACTTTCCTCTGGCAACTTCACTTCGGTGAAGTCTTCGAGGCAGGAGGTTTTGATATAATAATAGGTAACCCACCATTTCGTGGCGGGCGCGAGTGGCGTAGCGACACCACTGTTGACTTTGCTTTGCTAGAGAACCGCTACAGTGTAGCCCAGTACCAATTCGATATTTACGCCCTCTTTTGGGAGTTGTGCGTGCAGTTAGCAAAAGACAAGGGTTCAGTAACGCTTGTAACGCCCAATACTTGGCTGAACAATCAGAGCACAAGAAAGCTCCGAGCGTATCTGCTGAGTGAAACCAGCCCACGGATCATCGTTGATTGCACACGAACAAAGGTTTTCGAGAACGCTGTGGTGCTTCCGATTATCACTCAAGTGTCTAAGAACGATGTACCGAAGATTGTTCAGATTGTTGAGCCAACGCCAGCTGGCTTCATCGAAGTGAAGCGAATCGATCCCCGCTACTGGAACGAAGATTATCAGAAGATCATCAACATTTCCCTTGCCGCTGGGCACGCGGAGATTCGAACTAAACTTGAGGTGAATGGTTCACCATTGATGAAGCACGCTACGGTAAAGTTTGGCATTAAACTCTATGAAACTGGAAAGGGCACACCTCCCCAGAAAGCTACCGATGCCAAAAACCATATCTTTGAATCAGAAAATAAGGATTCAAAAGATCACCGTCCCTATCTCGAAGGTAAGGACGTCGTTAGGTACACTGTTGGCTATAAAGGAAGATGGCTCAGGTATGGCTCAAATTTAGCCGCACCTCGTCGGGCTGAGTATTTCGAGGGGCCCCGCCTTTTGTTTCGTCGAATTGTTGGTGAGCGCCTGATAGGCACCTTTACCGACCAGGATTATGTCACAAGCCAACGCTTGCAGATTGTCATTCCGCACGTCGCAGCCTCTGCAAAATGGCTTTTGGCTCAGCTCAATTCATCTCTCATCGCTTTCTATTTCCGCTCCAAATACAACCGACAAGACAAGACTTTCCCAGAGATTCGTGTTTATGAGTTAGAGTCGTTACCAGTAAAAACGCCCCCCTCCACGCTGCTCAAAAATTAGAATTCTTGGCGGAAGCCTGCGCCGCCGCTGCCCAACGGGGCGACGACGCCACGCTGGCCGTGCATGAGGAGGAGATCGACCAGATCGTCTATCGCCTCTTTGACCTGACCCCGGACGAGATCGCCCTCATCGAATCAGCCCTAGCTCCAATTCGCAGCAGCACGCCGCGCTCTGCACGTAAGCCGAAGGTTAGCAGTCCTCTTGCTCTCAGACACGAACCTGCCGATGTGGAGGTTCCCACCGTGACGGTGAAGGCACCGACCAAGTCTGAGGCAGCCTGGCTCCCAGGTGAACTTTTCAACGTGGAGGGAGAGCTGCATGCCGCAAAAAAAGTCAAGGCGGCCCCTGAGGCCGCTAGCAAAGCGGACAAGAGTGTCCGCGCTCCCGTCCAAGCGGCCTCCGAAACCGCCATCCCCATCGACCAAATCGAGCGTGACAAAGTGCTGGCGGTGATTCGGGATGTCTTCAACTCCGGCGCTGCCCGTGACCGCGAAACGGCGCTGCGCGAAATCTCACAAGCGCTGGGTTACGGGCGTATCGGCTCCCGCCTCCGCGAGATCCTGGATCGCGACCTCATCACGGCCGTCCGGCGTGGCATCCTGCAAAACGAAGGCGGCCAGCTTTCCCTACTCTGCCGCTCCATCGAAGGCTATGAACGTGGCTTTCTCAAAGAGCAGTTCCTAGCCGCCATCAACCAAAACGGTCGCGTCTGGATCGAGCGCGACGAAGCCACGCGCCTCTTCGCCCGCTGGCTCGGCTTCCGCCGCACCGGCAAAATCATCGACGAATCCGCCCGATCTCTGATCAACGGCCTCCTCCGCGAAGGCAGCCTAGAGAAGGATGGGCAGAGCTGGATTCGACGTGCCTAACTCTCCGACCTGAACGAGACTGAATTTACTCACAACCTCAGCACCTTCCCACCTATGCCTGACAACGAGCCATACACGATGAATGTCCAAGATTGGGTGTTGGTGCGCCATGCCTCACACCTTTTAAACAAGCTCATGCTAGCACCGTGGGTGCGTCCCGCGGAGAGAGTGACTATTGCCAAGCTCCAGCACGCACTGGCGCGGCTTCCGCGTGTCTCCGATCTCGAATGGATCAACCTGACTCTCAGTAGCCCCAGGAAATTATTTGGAGAGATTGAGACCTATCACTCGTGGGACATTGAGTGTGACTCTGGCACGCTCACACTGCGGAGCGGCGGGCATTTTTATCGCCCGTCCACTGGCGGCGACTCCTTCACGACGATGACTTGGTCGATCAGTCCGGGCTATGAATCAGACTATTCCGATTACCTGGAAAGCCTCTGGATAGTTCCCGATGCGGCAGCATTCCCGGAATCGATTCAGCGCATTGACCTTTCCGACGTCGGCTATTCCCTCACGCTCACCGACGACGCTAACACTCTCCTCGACGAATTGG
>JAPLUM010000392.1 GCA_026397605.1 Verrucomicrobiota bacterium
GCAGCATATTGCCACTGTAAATGGCCCAGCTGAGCTCAGAGCGGCCCTTATCTATCTCCTCCTGAATCTGGTTAAAGATCGTTTGGGATCGTGTGATCGCATCTGGCTGATTATTGACATGCACATCCGAGGTAGCGGCATGCACGAAGGATCGGTTCGGCAGCGTCTGGCTAGGCACAGAGGCCTGATACTGATCACAGACGGCAAAGCCGCGTGCCAGAGCACTGAGCACAGGCACCTGCTCCGGCGTGTAGGTTTTCATGATCTCACGGGGATCAGTCGGCGGGTCACCATAGGTCAGTGTGCCAAAAAGCATGGCATTCTGGTAGTTCTGAACAAAGCCCAGATTATTTGGCGCAGGTGCATAGAGTTGGCCGACTTGGTATTTGAGAAAGAGCTGATGCGTCGTGTCGGCAAAGCCCTCTCCCGGATCAGGATGAGGCAGTGTGAAGTCCACGGGATTGGGCACCGGTTTCCCAAAGCGCTTCTTTGCCTGCCCGTTCTTCTCCACGGGGACTTTCTCGATGAATGGGATGCCGTCTGAGTCGATGTTGTCCAGCGGGTTCCAAAGATCCCAGCTTAGCCCCTCAAAGTCTTGTCCGCGCGGGGCACCCTTTTCATAGAGCCAGCCCAGCAGATTATCAAAGGAGCGATTCTCCAGCATCAAGACGACGACATGTTTGATCCGCTGACGCAGCGCGTCTGGATTCGGTTGGATGTATTGGGAAGTACTCATTTTGAGGTGGCTTTGCGGGTGGTTTTTTTTGCGGGCGCTTTCTTCACAGCTTTCTTCACGACGGGACTTTTAGAGGCCGTCTTTTTCACCGCTTTCTTCGCCGTGGCTTTAACCGCCGTCTTGGCAGCAGTCTTCTTTGCGGCCACCTTCTTTACCGCCGTCTTTTTCACCGTCGTCTTTTTCACCGGTGGTTCCATCTCTGGGGCAGCTGGCGCAGATCCGTAGCCAGCGGGAGTTGTCGGCGCAGATTTCCCAGCCAGCAGTGTGGTCATGCTTTTAAAGAAGGCAGCATCACGCAGCACGTAGAAGGTGCCGCCACGTCCATTTTGGCTGCTGCTACACGTTTGCTTGGCATAGGCGTAACCGGAACTCAGCGCACCCTGCTGATTCATGTCACCAAAGATGGCCATGGGATTCTTTGGGTCTGCCGAAATGCCGATTTTAGCGTGGTTAAAGTTCGGCCCTTCACCGCCTGTCAGTCCGATCTCCTTGCTATCCCACATGCCTGTCGTGGCGATTTCTACCGCACCGGGCGTGCCCAGTCCAGGCCCCCAACATCCAGGGATCTCCCCTGCCTTTGTGCTATAAATCTCTGGCTTAGCCCACCAGCTGGCCACACGTAAATTCACACTCTTGAGCTGAGCAGATACCATCTGCCAGGGCGGCACCGCGATTGCCGACGGCTTTGAAATCAGGGTCACTCCGCTGGAAAGCGTGGCCGTGATCACTTGCTTGCTCGTTCCTGGCTGGTCGCGACACTAGCATTGGCCAGGGCCGTGAGCACTGCGGCCAGATCGTCCTTGGTCAGCTTCACAGCAAAGAAGTGCTGACTCACCTCAATGTCATCATCGTTGATGCAGCCGAGTGTATTTCCGTCATTCTGACGTGGCTGTGCTCGGCTGGCGGATCCAGGCCAGGAAGGCGTCGAGACTTGTAGGACAAAGCCTTCGCCATCATCGTTCCAGGCAGCCATACCCTTGCTGTGTCCCCAGGGTGATTCATGGTTTTCGATCGGGTTATTGTAAAACTGATCATTCCAAACCACATAATAGTAGCCTGGTTGATTATAGACTTGGGCAAAGGTCGCTCCCAGTGGGTCTTTGAGCGTGGCCCCCAGGCAGTTGACTCCTCGGGTTAAAGTCGGATTCGCGCTGGTAGCAAAGACATAGTTTTGACTGTGGCCAGATGGATACTTCTGAGTCGTGCCGCCAAAAATTCCTTTGGTCCCAGGTGGCGGCGGTACTCCATCATCAGAGCAGCCTGGAAAGCTGGCTGTATTGAATTTAAAGGCAAACATCCAGTCCACCGGTTGATTGGCACCGGCCATCGGGCGCGGTGCAGGGAGTTTTGTTGATTTCGCAGCCATAGATTCAGTTCATTCCAGCATTTGATTCACAGCGCATGGCGCCATGAAGATTTTTCCAACAGACTTAAAAAGTCTGGCGATGCTAATTCTCGTCGGCAAGCCTTATTTTCCACTTAAGTGGCGAAAACAATATGGTAACTAAGCTCAGGCTCACGCTGATGTTAATCAGACAGGGTGGGAGGTTCTAATTCTTTCCGCCGCTGGCCTTTTCGATCAGTTGGAGGAACTCGCCACGATAGCCTAGGGCGTCTTTGCCTTTACCTTCACGGGCCAGTTGGCGCACTCGGCTCCAGGTTAGCTCACCTTTGTAACTTGAATCACGTAGCATGAGGCCGAATCCTGCCACTGCGGCACTGAACTTCAGCTCGGCACTGGCTTTATCGATTTGGCGGGTGTCATCCTTGAGAGGGACTTCGATCAGTTTACTCGTGACGCCTTCAGGTTCCTTGTAGCGAAGCTTCACCGTGAGCGCTTCGATTTCACTCTGCGGAGCAACGGGGCTTTTGAGTGGCGAGGCCATCTGCTCAGGCTGGTATTTCAGGGGATCCACCGCCAGCACGGGGCTTTCACCCGGCTTTAAATTTGCAGGCACGATCTCATACAGAGCCGTGACACTGTGGCCTGCCCCGATCTCGCCTGCGTCCTTGCGGTCATCATTAAAGTCTTCTTTGGCCAAGAGTCGGTTTTCATAACCAATGAGACGATAGTCACGCACGGCCGCTGGATTAAACTCGACTTGGATTTTCACATCTTTGGCGATGGTGACCAGCGTGCCCTGCATCTGCTCGACGAGCACTTTGCGGGCCTCACTGATGCTGTCGATGTAGGCGTAGTTGCCATTCCCCTTGTCAGCCAGAGTTTCCATCGTGTGATCCTTCAGGTTGCCGCGCCCATAACCCAGCACGCTCAGAAAGACACCACTGCGTGCCTTTTCCTGGATCAGATTTTCCAGCTCCTTCGGTGTGCTAATGCCCACGTTAAAATCACCGTCCGTGCAGAGGATCACGCGATTCACACCACCTTTAATAAAGGCCTTCGATGCCTGCTCATAGGCCAATTGAATGCCAGCACTGCCATGAGTGCTGCCGCCGCTTTGCAGTCGATCAATGGCTGCGATGATGGTTGCCTTTTGAGTGCCGTTGGTGGGGGGCAGAACGACCTCTGTGCCTCCGGCGTAAGTGACCAGAGCCACATGATCTTCGGCATTCAAGCGCTCGGTCAGGAGTCGCAGGCTACGCTGCACCAGGGTAAGTTTTTCAGGGCTGCTCATGGAGCCTGAGACATCCACCAAAAAGACCAGATTGCTGGCTTTATGCTCTTGACCCAGATCGCGCCCTTTGAGGTGAATGCGTGCCAGTCGATGCTGAGGCTGCCAAGGGCAACTGGCCATCTCCACTTTGACTGCGAAGGGTTGCTTAGCTTTTGGCTCAGGGCCTGGTTCCTCGGTCGGGAAGTAATTGATCAGTTCCTCGATCCGCACCGCATCACGTGGCGGCTGGGTATTCAGGTTGAGAAAGCGGCGCACATTGGAATACGATGCCGTATCGACATCGATGGAGAATGTGGACAATGGTTCGCGGCTGACACTGGTAAGGGCGTTTTCTGAGATTTGGCCGTAGGAATCCGTGTTGGTTTGGTGGTCCCCACCGATGTTTGTCGGGATCTGTGGGGGATCAAAAATAGCCCCAACAGAGTTCTCGAGCTTCCCACTGGAAATTATGATAGTGCCACCCATGGTCGCAGTGGAGGTGCCAGCGATGGCAAGCCCACCGTAACCAATTTTTTCGGAGTTTTTTACTTCTGACACAATGGAGTCAGTTCCGACTTGTTTTTGCATCATGGATGGCGGCAGCTCAGCCCCAGAAGCCAACAAGCTCTCAGGCGCATCCAGAGCAGACATTGACGCAATTTGATCACTCGTTGATTTAGGTTTCGCCTTCGGTGTTGTTAGCACTCCTTTCTGCTCAGGCTTGGAGGCGACCTGAGATAGCGAGGGCAACTTCATGCGGATCTCCACAGCTCTTTCATCATCTGATGCAGTCAGTGATCCCTGATCTGCGGTGGATTCTTGGATCGAAGGCAAATAGATCCCCGCTCCGACACCGAAGACAATCACCGCCGCTGCCGCAGCCATGGGGAAAGCGGGTCGCTGCCACCATTGCAGAGGTTTGGGTTTGAAGGAAAGGCTGGCTGGTTTGCTGACTTCCAACCTAGGTTTCATCAGCCGCTGCCTTTGGGCCTCGGTCAGTGCCAGCGAATCATCTTTGAGTTCACTGCTGAGAAATTGGCAGAACTCTTGAGTCCCGACCGCTTCAGTTTGCTCATCAGGATTCTGATGAAGTTTGGCTTCGAGTTCTGCCGCTTCTTCGGCGGTCAGTTGGTTCAGCGCCCAGGCGGTGATTTGTTCGGGTTTCATGAGGAGCGATTTTTAAAGTGGGATGCTAGGGCAGGGGTGTGCTGGGTCTGAAGAGAAGTCTAGTGCTGGGGGCTGAACGCCAGGTCTGTAATGGCTACTGGCCCAGCCTCCAACTCCTGCCATTTGCTGCGCAGGGCCTGCACGCCGTGATGAATCAGGTAGCCGACATTGCCGATGCTGGTTTTCATCACTAGGCTGATCTCCTTGTAATCGAGATCGGAAATGAACTTCAACTGCACGGCTTCTCTTTGGCGTGTGGGTAACGCTGCGATGAGGCTGTGGAGGGTGGCCGAAGTTTCACGCGACTGCAATTCATCCCCCGGGAGTGGCCCAGCGGAGGCTTCGAGATCAAGGGTTTCCGTTTCCATAACAACGAGGCGTGATTGTTTGCGTTGATGATCGAGTGCCCGGTTTTTGCAGACAGTAAACAGCCAGGGTGCCAGGCGCTCCGTATCCAGGGTGTTGATGTGTTGGCTGAGCTTAAAAAAAACGTCCTGCACTACATCCCGGGCCTCTTCCAGATCATTGGTATGGCTATGAGCGTACCGGATAAGTGGTCGTTCATAGCGCTCCAAAGCGTCTAGGAAAAGGCGGTGGGTATCGTGCATGTGAACTTGTTCGTGTAGCTAGACGCTAGCCTGTTCACATTCTTGGGGTGGGTCTTAGAAAAAGATGAGTTTTTCTGCGATTTTCAAAAAAGAACCAATCAGGGTCCCCGTCGACCCTGAGCAGGAAGAAAGACTTAAACTCGTATGCAGGCTGATGAAGCTTACTGGCAGGGAATCAAGCTCGGGACGTCATTGATGTGCGTTTGCTGTCATCTCTGAAGAAGGACTCCATGCGCTGGCGGAGATCCGCGTAAAAGGCGCTGGCCATTTCTTCAAGCATTTCGGCTTTGCCTGCGATGCCGTTGGCGGCCTGTTTTTCGCGCTCGAGACGGATTTTCTCTTGGAAGGTTTGTTCCAGTTCCATGAGGTGCTCTAGGAAAGCTTTGGCGGCGCGACTGCGATCCACGCCTTCGATCAGCGAGCGCTCCAGGGGGCGATTCTGGGTAATGTGCAGGAAGGGACTGTCCACGAGCTGCTTCATGTAGCGGTCAAAACCTTTGAGGAAAGCAAGCCGCTCACTGGCAAATTTGACTTCATCGCAGTCGAGCAAGGCATCATAGGGGCCGGGCTTGGAGAAAAACTTCACCACGAGCGGGATGGTGTCCACCAGCATGAAGAGCAGGGATAAGACGATGTAGGCGATGAACGCGAAGTTTCCACCTTCGGCTCCCTGATCAAAGAGGTGATGCAGGGCGAGTGTCTGGGTGAGGATGTCACGGCGGGGCTCATCGCGGATTTTGGCGATGCGGGCTTCTTCATCGGTGCCGAGGCGGGTAATCTCGGCCTGAAGATTATTGAATTGGACGAGTTGGGCGTCGATCTGAGCTTTGAGGGTCTCGCGAATGGAGTTTTGCTGGCCTACAAATTGGTCTGCCTGCTGCTGCTGCACCTGACGGCGGAGGGCATCGATACGATCCTGTTCAGCTTTGAGCTTTGAGGCATCTGCCAGGGCTTTGGCGTCGAGTGCGGCGTTGACACCATCTTCGGCGGTTTTGATTTCGGCGACGATGGAGACGCGTGTTTTGGTCATGGTATCCAGTACGCCACTGAGGCGGGCGGACTCGGCGCGGCGCCAGGTGAGCTGATCTTCCTGGATGCTTTTGGCACGGGGGCCGAGGCCGATGATGCCACTGCGCTGGCCATTGACCTCGCGCTCGAAGTCGGTCTGCCATTGATTGAGCTCGGTGACGATTTTTTGGCTGTCGGCGCTGATTTTGGCCATCTCTTTATCCAGCGTTTCGAGGCGTAGTTTGCCTGGAGCCACGGCTTCGGCGATCTTGGCGTCGCGCTAAGCTTTGGCTTTCTTTTCGTCGTCGCTCAGTGGCTTTTCGATGGGTTTGCCATTTTCGTCGAGGAACTTGGCGGTGAAGGAGGCGTTCCAAGCTTCCCGCTGAGTGGCGATCTCGGCTTCGAGGGTTTTGGCGCGGACTTCGACAGCAGCTTTTTGGGTGACGGCGAGCTGGCGGACTTGATCGATATCGACCTGTCTTTCGGCCTCGATGACAGACGTGATGGTATCTCTAAAAAGCAGCAGGGTCAGTGGATGGGAGATCGTGATGCCCATGAGCGCGGCGACGACGATACGCAGGCTGAACTGGGAGAGCTTGCGGAAGATGTTCTGATAGGCGCGGTAGGTGGCCAGCAGGGCACGGTCCACGGTGAGAATGATGAAGGCCCAGACGAGGGAGACGATGCCAATGATGAACCAGTTATCAGTGAGCGTGGAAAGGGCATAGGCACAGGCAATGGTGGCAAAGGTGCTGGGCACCAGTACGGTAGCACCAAAGGCCACGTATTTGCGGCGCTCCCAGGCAGGGCAGGCGTCGAGATTATCGGCACTGGCTCCTGCGAGCCAGAAGAAGACGCGTTCGATTCGGTCAAGGATGCTAATGGGACTTCGAAGATGGGGGCGTAGGATTAACTGTCAACGCTGGGGATTACGAGAATGGGCAGGCGGAAGCTTGCGGAAAATCGTCTTGGGCGTATAAAAAACTCGTTATGCGTCCGCAGCGCCATTTTTGCCTGATCGTCTGGTTCGTCCTCACTGGAATCTCGTGGGGTCAGCTCAGCTATACCGGCGGTGTGGTGTTTCAGGATTTTAATTCGCTGCCCAGCAGTGGGAGCTTCACCTTCACCACGAAAGGTCCACAAGCTTTGGATCAAGCGCCCATCCATGCTGCTAGCGCAAATGGCTGGAGTCTTTTTGCGAATGTCGGGACGCCTTTGGCCTTTGCGGTAGATACAGGAGGTAGCACGTCTGCTTCTGTCTATTCCTATGGCACGGCTGGCAGTGGTGAGCGGGCTCTGGGCTTTATCGCCAATAGCACACGCACCTGCCGTGCAGGGCTGCGGCTGTTCAACAACACCTCTCAAACCTTGACGCAAGTGCATGTCTCCTATGTCGGCGAAGAGTGGCGGAGTG
Organism: Verrucomicrobiota bacterium; assembly: GCA_026397605.1. Taxonomy (GTDB): domain Bacteria; phylum Verrucomicrobiota; class Verrucomicrobiia; order Verrucomicrobiales; family Verrucomicrobiaceae; genus Prosthecobacter. The sequence continues at coordinate 7,549 of JAPLUM010000392.1, forward strand.
GCGGCACAGCGAACGCCAATACTCTGATCGTGGACTATCGAATCTCGGCCACAGCTTTTGACATTGATGCTGGCGGCACTTATACGGCAGTCACTGCGCTGAATTACAGCTCGCCGACGAGTTACGCTCAGAGTGTCGGCTTGAATGGGAATCTCAGTGCCAACCGTAACCTCATCACAGCTACCTTCAATGTTTCCTGGCCCGTGGGGCAGATGCTCATGATTCGCTGGCGTGATGATGACTCGACTGGGGAAGATGATGGCCTAGCCATTGATGATGTAGCCTTTTATGCCACACCCCAGACAGCTGCACCACCGCAAGTGCTCAGCACATTGCCCGTAGCCTCCGCCAGCGCTGTGGCTACGGCTTCGCGTCTAGCCGTGCTCTTCAACCAACCTGTCACTGCCACGGGCGCTTGGGCGCAGTTAGTCGATGCGAGCCTGAATGTGGTGCCGGTGACTTTTAGCGGCGGGCAGATACGTTTTGAGGTCACTCCGACATCACGCTTGCTGCCAGGGCAAAATTACACACTGACGGTTTTTGCCAGCCAGATCACGAGCGCTAGTGGTACGGTGATGGGGGCAAATGTTGTCGTGCCATTCACCACACAAGCAGCCAGTGTGAATCCACAGCTCATCAGCGCCGTGCAGGGCAGTGGCACGGTTACACCCTTTGCCAATCAAGCGGTGACAGTGACCGGTGTGGTGACGGCGGATTATCAAGGGCCGCCACCTGCGTTGGGTGGGTTTTTTATGCAGTCACTGGCAGCGGATGTGGATGCTGATGCCGCTACGTCCGAGGGCATTTTTGTTTATGATTTTAGCTCCGAAGGCAGCGGTGCAGTGGCTGTGGGAGATGTGGTGACTCTCACGGCCACTGCGGCTGAGTTTGGCTCACAAACACAGCTCTCCAATGTGTCTGCGCTAAGCCTGAATGGCAGTGTTTCACTACCCGCACTGACAGATGCCACGCTGCCCATGATCACGACCAGTTCACTAGAGCCTCTTGAAGGCATGAGAGTACGGTTTCCTCAGACGCTGCATGTTACCTCCGCCAGCACGAGTGCCAACTTTAGCTTCAACTATGCTCGTAATGGTGAGCTTATTCTCGCTGCAGACGGACCATTGATCGAGCCGACGGAATACATCGACCCGAATGATAATCCTGCTAGTGGCACGAGCACTAGTGGTAGCTCGAATGTGCCTGCCATCACAGCTCTAGCCTCTGCGCCGACACTGCGGACCGTTGTTTTAGATGATGCCAGCACGGCAGTTTATCCCTTTCCAACACCCTACTTGAATGCTCTGGGCACTCGTCGCTGTGGTGACACGGTGATGGGTCTTAGCGGCATCCTCAGCTTCAGCAGTGGGCGCTACCGAGTGCAGCCGACCAGCGCGGTCACTTTTGCCGATACCAATCCACGTCCGACCTCGCCACCCGCTCTTGCAGGCAGGCTAAAAGTCGTGGCTATGAATGTGTTGAACTACTTCACCACCTTTGGCGGCACTAATGACCGTGGTGCGGACAATGCCACTGAGTTTCAGCGCCAAAAAGACAAGACCATCTCTGCCCTTGTCGGTCTAGATGAAGACATTCTCGGGCTCATGGAAATCCAAAACAGCAGCGCTGCCGTGACTGATCTTCTCACCGCGCTGAATGCAGCCGTAGCTGATGACTACACGCTCGTCGCCGCGCCAGCCAATGGGGTGGGTGGTGATGCTATCCGCTGCGTCTGGCTGTACCGTGCCTCGAAGGTCAGCCTCTATGGGCCCTGCTATTCAGATACGGACAGTGTCTGGAACACGCCCAATCCACTGCGGCAGCCCTTGGCGCAGGTCTTTACCGAAAACAGCACGGGCGAGCGCTTTCTAGGGTGCCTGAACCACTGGAAATCAAAATCATCTAGCGCAGCTAGCGGTCTTAATCTGGATCAAAACGACGGCCAAGGTGCCTGGAATGACCTGCGCAAGCAGCAGGCCAACCGGCTGCATACCTGGCTGCAAACCATCGTCACACTCACTGGAGAAAATGACATTCTCATCATTGGCGACCTCAACTCACTTGGCGAAGAAGATCCGCTGGATGTTTTGCGTGGCCTTGGTTATGCAGACCAGAGCGCCCGCTTTGATGCCAA
>JAPLUM010000583.1 GCA_026397605.1 Verrucomicrobiota bacterium
AACCACCAGCCTGAACCGAACTGCACTTTTCCAGGCGTGGTGCCATCCGCAAAGTTGCCCGCCATGGTGCCAAAGACATAATTGTCGGCTGGGTTGACGTTATAGAGAATCGTCTTGGGGAGCGCGTTTTCGTTGTCGAGAGCATCCAGGAAGCGGGAGAGACTTTCGGCTTGGGAATAGTCGCCAATGCTGTCACAACCCACATCTGCACCGATCTCGCGGGCTAGTCGTGTGTTGTTATTGCGCACGGCTCCCAGATGCAGCTGCATGGTCCAGCTCTTTTTGGCATTGAGTTGGCCGATATGCATCATCACATGCGTGGCTATTGCGGCCATGTCCTCTTGATAGAATTTACGCACATTCGATCCGCGATAGCGGTCAAAAATACGCTGAGTGGACTTGCTCGTATCAAAATGGGCAAAGGCATGGACTAGACCATGATCACTGAGGCGGCAGCCAAGACTGTGAAAGAAATCGTGGCGTTTTTCCAGTGCTGTGAGCAACTGATCAAAGCTGTTGATGTCCATATTTGTCGCTGCACCCAGCTTGTCACACCAGGTATTCCAAGACGCTGAATCTGCGATGGCAAAGGCTTTGTCAGGGCGAAAGGTCGGATACACCCCGATCTCGAAGCCATCTGCGGCGCATTTTTGATGCCAGGAGAGATCGTCCACAGGATCGTCGGTGGTGCAGAGAGCGCGCACTTTTTGTGCGCGTAGAATGTTTCTCACGCTCATTTCTGGTTTAGCCAGGGCCGCTTCGGTTTGATCCCAAATGTCTGGTCCTGTCTTTTCGTTGAGCAGGGTGTCGATCCCAAAATATCTTTTTAACTCAATGTGGGTCCAGTGGTAGAGTGGGTTGCGCAGTGTCTGGGGCACCGTTGCTGCCCAGGCTAGGAACTTGTCGCGTGGAGAGGCATTGCCTGTGATCAGGCGCTCGGGGATGCCATTGCAGCGCATGGCGCGCCATTTGTAGTGGTCACCTTCCAGCCAGATTTCATGGATGTTTCTGAACTGGCGGTCTTCCGCGATGTCTTTTGGAGGCAGATGATTGTGATAATCAAGGATCGGCTCATTCTTGGCAAAGCTATGGTAGAGGTTCCGAGCAGAGGCGGATGAAAGAAGGAAGTCGTCGTGAATAAAGGCCATGGTTGAAGGTGAAGGATTGTTTTCTTTGACAGGTTGAAACGAATTTTTCAGGATGCACCTATAAGTTGTTCTAAGAAAGAGATCTGACCATGTGCAATCAAAAAAACATGCTGAGTGGACTGGCCTGCCTTTGCCTATGCTCATGCTCTACAGCCCGCTTCTATAGCCAGGCTTTGAGTGGACAGGTGGAGTTGATGCAAAAGGCACGCCCTGTTGCTAAAGTGATCGCTTCTCCGAAGACCAAACGTTTACTGAAGCAAAAACTCACGACGGTGACGGACATCCTGTCCTTTGCTGAGAGAGAGATGCAGCTTCCTGCAGAGGGACAATATAACCGTTACTCGGATCTCGGCCGTAGCCACGTGGTGTGGGTCGTGTTTGCCGCTCCTGAATTTAGCATCACGCCAAAGAAGTGGAGCTATCCCTTGTTGGGGAAGTTAGCCTATCGCGGCTTTTTCAAAGAGCCGCTAGCTCAGACTGAGGCGAGAGAACTCAAGGCTGAGGGCTACGATGTCCATGTCGCCGGAGTGGATGCCTATTCCACGCTTGGCTTTCTCCGAGATCCGCTTTTAAACACTTTCATCGGCCGCGATGATGCCGATTTGGCGGAGCTGATCTCTCACGAACTGACTCATCAGCGTCTATACATCAAAGGAGACACCGATTTTAATGAAGCCTTTGCCACCGCTGTCGGTCAGGAAGGTGCCCGTCGCTGGCTGCGTGCACGAGGGCGGATCAAGGAGTTGGCGCAATATGAAAAAGATCTGCGTGCCGAACGTGCCTTTGTGACCATGGCTTTAGCGACCCGGGTGGAATTAGACAAAGCCTATGCAGCCGTTCATCGCCCACGCGAAGCACTGCTGGCACAGAAACAGGCCATTCTGGATCGGTTTAAGCAACGCGCCATCGCTCTAGATCATGAGCATGGCGGTAGCATGAGCATCGGTCGCTGGTTCAAGAAGCCTGTGAACAATGCTCGCCTGGCAACTCTCTCCACTTATTTTGAAATGCTTCCTGGGTTCGAAGCGCTGCTTCGGCGAAATGGCGGTAACTTAGAGGCCTTCTTTGCCGATGTGGAGGCCATGTGTAAGCTGCCGAGCGACGAGCGGAAAAAGCACATTCTCTCATTCACGAATACATGAAGAGTGTCTCTTGGTTTTTGATTTTCTGGGTCATCCTGATCACCGTCTGCTGGCAGTGGCAGTCGCGGCGTTCTCAGGATGAACTGACCACCGCTCTGCAACAGGCTCAGTTTCTCAGACCACAGATGTCTCAGGAAGCTATCATGGCAGAACTTAAACAACGCCGACAACGTCCATTGGCCGTGCCAGAGACTTTCCAGCCAGACATCGGTCAAGCCGTGAAGGCTGAGTTTTTGGCTTGGCAGAGGCAGTTTGAAAAAGGGACTGCAGATCGACAAACGAGGCTGGACTGGCAACAGCAGACTGAGGCGATGCTGAAGCAGGGAATGCATGCTGGGCTCAGGGAGCAAGCCTGGCTGGAGCAGCAGCTTCAAGATAAATTCCCACCCATCACGGTAGATCAGGCTCGGGCTTGGTTCACTCAGCACGCTGAAGAGATGCGGGTTCCCCAGCTTCATCGGGTATCTCATCTGTTTCTGTCTCGTCATGACCCGGACAAGCCAAACCGAGCAGTTGAGATTCAGGCTTTGTCTGCTCAGCTTGGCAATAGTGCTGGGAGTTTTGCTGACTTAGTCCACAAGCACTCAGAAGACAGTCGTAGCAAAGATCATGGAGGAGACCTCGGCTGGTTCAGTGTCGCGCGTATGCCTGCCGATTTCCTGCAGGCAGTGGAAAAATTAGCCGTTGGTGAAATCAGTAAGCCTATAGAAACAAAGCTAGGCTGGCACATTCTCAGAAAGACTGACCACCGCGATTCCCGTCTGCCCACCTTTGATGAAGTGCATGAAGAGATCGCGGCTCTCCTTGATCAGCAGCGGCGAGAGAACTCAGGGATTTAAATTAAAGTTCCCTTTCCGTCTCCTGCTGTTTAATCTGCCTTTCTATGACACGATTGTGGATGGCTTTTTGTCTCTTTTTCAGAACGCTGCGCGCAGATGATGCGACTTGGGAGTCTCTGCCTTCGCTGCCAGATGTTGAGGGTTTTGCTGGCGCGTTTGCGGGTGTCTCTCATGACGTATTGCTAGTAGCAGGCGGGGCTAATTTTCCTGATAAAATGCCATGGGAGGGCGGTGTCAAAGTTTGGTATGAGACCGTCTATGCCCTTAAAGCTCCCAATGGTGCCTGGGGAAAAGTGGGTAATTTACCAAAACCCAATGGCTATGGAGTCAGTCTCTCCGATGACCAGGGACTGATCTGCATTGGCGGTGGCGATGCAGGTCAAAATTTTCGTGAAGTGTTTCGCCTGAGTCTGGAAGGTGGCCGGTTGGAGACGACGCCTTTACCGTCACTTCCGAAGCCGTGTGCTCTGATGTCAGGGGCTATTTTAGGCCGGAAAATCTATGTTTTGGGTGGAATCGAAAAACCCACAGATACCACTGCCCGGTCCGACTTTTTGATGTTGGACCTAGATCATTTAGAGAAAGGCTGGCAAGAGCAGGCTCCGTCTCCTGGACCTCCACGGATCTTGTCTGTCATGAGTGCCATAGGAGAAGCTGTGTATGTTTTCAGCGGCGCGGCTTTGACGGCTGGGCCTGATGGCAAAGTGGTGCGTCAATGGCTAAAGGATGCTTGGAAATACAATGTCTCAGAGGGTTGGCAGAGATTGGCCGACCTGCCCCGTGTGGCAGTTGCTGCACCGTCCCCTGCGCCTATGCGTGATGGCCGTTTTTTGGTGCTTGGGGGTGATGATGGTGGGTTGGTTCATTTTGAACCCAAAGTAAAGCACCCAGGCTTTTCGAGAGATATCCTAGCCTATGATTGGAGAGAGAATAGTTGGATTACGCTGGCTCAATTGCCGTTTTCACTCGTCACCACACCTGCTGTGAATTGGCATGGGAAGATTTTAATTCCCGGTGGCGAAGCACGACCTGGCAAGCGATCACCGCAGGTGTGGTGGATGAGGTGAACTTGCTAAATCAGGGCTTCAGGATAGAATCGTCAATGAGTTGAGGAGCGTGGATTGAGGCCTATTGGAGGCGTTCCAATTTGAGCAAGGGGGCTGTTGGTGAAGCGAACTGAGCAATGAACAGGTTGCCTTCACGATCCATGCAAACTCCATGCGGATGGATAAACGTTTTTCCATCACTACGCATGGCCTGCAGCACGCCTTCTTTATATTCAGCGGCTGGCGCTCCGATGTTGGAGACGATTTTAAAATCTCGATCGACGATGGAAATAAACCCAGGCGCGTTTTTGTCCTTGGGCCAATTGTCGCCCAAATGTGGGATCACACCGTATTCGCCAAAGATGACGAAGTCTCTGGGGTTGCCACCAGGGAAGGGGTGTCTATGCATGAATTGCCCATCGAGAGTGAAGGTTTTGATTTCTTGCTGATCACTCATCCCAATGACGATATGCGGATTTTTAGGATCTCTCAGGTCGAGCCCGCCACCATGCGGTCCCCAATGAAGAAGTTGGTTTGCCGGGTCTCCTAAATTGCCGCCCCATGATTTCAACCAGCTTCCATTGGCGGCGTGTAGGTGGATGTAGTCCTTCCCGTAACCATCAAAGATCCAAAGTCGGTTGTCTGGATGAACGAGTAATTTTGATGGCCGATATTCATCAGCCTTGGAATAAAGACCGCTTTCTTTAGGCCAGGCAAAGACGGCCAATTCTTCACCTTCAGTTGTGAACTTCCTAACCTCATGGAGCACAGTATCAGTGATGTAGAGCACATCACGATTGTCCTCTTGGGTTAAAGTCATGCCATGTGCTCCTGGCATGCGTGCCGTCCAGTGTTTGATTAGTTTGCCGGATTTTGCATCCAAGATGATGACGTTGTTTTGAGCGTTATCCGTCAGAAAAAAGAGCCGATTTTCAGAATCCACAGCCACAGCGTGACCATTGTTAACATTCACCGTCGCAAGTGCTTCGGTACCCCAGTTTGCAGTGCGTTGATACTGAAAAAGCCCTTGTCCTAATGGGGGTGATTCAGCATTCGCAGAAAAGTTAGCCAGTATTCCAATCACGACTGTGATGATGTGAGCTTTCATGAATTAAAGTTGGGAGAGCAGCGGCAGGTTGAATAAAGGGGCTGAACTTAGAAGGTCGCGTATTCGGTTGTGCTCTTTTAAGGCAATAGGACCGCCTGATTTTTTTCAGTCATAGCCAAAATACCTCAATGCAGCCCGAAAAATGCAGTCAAACACGAGTTTTTATGACTTTCTTGCAATCAAGTCTTGATGCGAACACCAATTTACGAATAAATAGGAATTAATTCAGCAGAACAAATTGATAGACCAACCCTACCAATCTATTCTTTGAATTCCCCCCCCCCGCTTTCTAACATCATCCCATGAAGTCGCATCTCCTCGCACTCTCATTTTCCGTGCTCGCTTTATCAGCCGTGCATGCTCAGACGCCGCCCGCCGTTAAGGTGGACGTTAAGGCTCCGAAAATCATCAATATTCAAACTCCGCAATTTCAGGCAGGAAATACACCCGCTAGAAATTGGCGTCCAAAAGAGTGGCTTGAAGTGGATGTCGAGTTGGCAATTAAACTGCCACCCGCAGCTGGTGGCCGGAATGGAAGTTTGGCGTCATTGACGATCAACTACTACATCGCGATGAATGCCCAGAAAGATGGGAAGTACCAGCTTTTGAAGGGTTCTTTAAATTATGTGGACGTGCCTGCTGGGGAGCGCTGTCATGCCTTGGCTTATGTTTCCCCCGCGACCCTGAGGCGCGTGTTGGAGAAGGATAATTTCACTGCCGGGTCGGATATGAAGGCCTACGCTATCGAGGTTGTTGTTGATGGCCAAGTGGTTGCGGGCGACACCAGTGTTGCTGGCAAATGGTGGGAAAAAACTGACGCTTTTATCGCTAATGAATCTGTGATTCTCCCGAGAAAAGACACTCCATTTGACATTCTTTGGGGTGATTACGATCTGCCAACGAAGTCTAAGTAATATTAAAGGCAGTACATTTGGCCCGAGGGTAACGAATTTTTAATTTTCCGAGCATGGCAGACAGCAAAAGCATCACAGTCCTAAACCTGGGTTCCCAGCGTATTTCTGGGGCGATTTTTTCAAAAACAGGGGGTGACCTTGTTCTCAAAAAATACGACTTTGTCGATATGGCAGGCGATCCATCTGTGGACGTCTCTCGTGTTTCGCAAATCAGAATAGCTTTGGTTGAACTTGCAGATCGTCTAAAGATCAAAAAGTCTTCTGTATGGTACGCTGTTTCAGGACACACGGTTTTCACACGCTTCGTCAAACTGCCGCCCGTGAAAGCGGACCGTGTAGCTCAAATTGTTGAATTTGAAGCCCGTCAAAACGTTCCGTTCCCTATCAACGAAGTGGTCTGGGATTATGAGATTGTTTCTGAAGGTGGTGGCGAAACCGAAGTCGTGCTCGTCGCGATGAAGTCCGACGCATTGGATGAAATCAACGCTCAAGTGATTTCTGCTGCGCTAAGTACTACCGGGGTCGATGTGGCACCGTTGGCGCTCTTTAACACTTTCCGATACAGCTACCCTGATGTCGAAGAAACATCAGTGCTGATTGATCTGGGTGCAAGATCGACGAACTTGGTCTTTGTCGATCAAGGAAAGCTCTTTACCCGTAATATTCTTGTCGGAGGCTCTTCCATTACAGCAGCAATCGCCAAAGAGTTTGGAGTGAATTTCGCCCAAGCTGAAGTCCAGAAAGTGTCCCGTGGATTCGTTGCTCAAGGTGGCGCGGTTCAAGATCATGATGATCCTGAATTGGCGGCTCTCTCCAAAGTCATTCGTAATGCCGCTACCAATCTGCACACGCAGATTATGCGCACGATCACCTTTTATCGGACCCAAAACGGCGGCTCACCTCCAAAACGCGTTTTCCTCACTGGTGGCGGTGCTTTCCTGCCTGGCATGGTTGGTTTTATGGAAGAGAAGCTCAAGCTTCCTGTGGAGATCTTCAATCCGCTTCGGGGTGTTCAAATTGACCGCAGCCTGAATTCTGATGCGGCTCATGCAGATGCGCCCTTCATGGGTGAATTGGTCGGGCTAGCGCTACGGACTGGTGGTGGGACTCCAAGTGAAGTTGAATTGGTGCCTACCGTCGTCGCAAATGCGCGTGACGCGGCCCGTCGGATGCCCGCGCTCTTGATGGCTGCTGCCTGTTTCTGGGGCGCGCTCTACGCTGGAGTGACTTATTTCCAAAACACTGAGCGTGTCATTCAGGAAGAGCTCTCGGCCATGAGTCAAAAGAATGAGGCTCTCAAGGCTCTGAGTACTCAAATATCAGGATTGGAAGCCGCTCAGAATCAATGGATGACTTCAAGTCAGCAGTTCGAGCAAGCCGTTTCCGAGCGCTCTTGGTGGGTGAGGCTCCTCACGGAATTAAACACCAAATTCGACAACGATTTGATTTGGCTCACCGTCGTGGAGCCAATCAAAGATGGTAAATCCATCACGCCACAACTAATGACCCAGGGCGCCGCAGCTGAAGCTGAAAGCAAGGATGAAGCGTCAACAGGAGAGCCTGTTTATAGTCTGAAAATCCAGGGCCTCTACCGCAAGAATACCGAAGGAGCAGAGGTCGTTTATCGCTATGCTAGAGCTCTTGCTAAGACGCCTTGGTTTGATATTGCTGATTTCGAGGCCAAGCTCGCTGATTTCGTCAGTGCGGAGAGCGGTGTCGAAGAAAATCGTTACGCTAACACTTTCAACATTACGCTGCCTATTAAGCAGCCACTTAAATTCAAAAACTGATGAGCTGGATTCAAGACAACAAAGTTCCCGCAGCAATACTGGGGGTCACAGGTGCCGGAGTGATCGGACTCGGTGTCATGCTTTTTAATGCATGGTCCGCCGCGGCTGAGGCACAAGAAACCTTCGACGCGGTCAATGCCAGCCTAGCTAATCTCAATAGTGCTAAAATAGCCCCGACGCCAGAAAACTTGGCGGCGAAGCATTTGATGGTGAAAGACTACACTGATATTGCCAACAAGATGGCAACTGTCCTCTACAAGCTTCAGCCAGAGCCGAAGCCCATGACTGACACGGATTTCCAAGCCAAGGTGAAGGCAAGAACCCTTGAGGTCAAGAAGCTTGGCGCAGGTAAACTCCCAGCTGAATTTAATCTAACCTTCGATCAATATGTCGATAACCTACCCAAAGCCAATGACAAGCTCAAGCTAACGGCAGATCAGGTCGCTACCGAATTGTCTGGCTATCTAGATGCTGTTGAGACAGTTACCACGATGCTTCTGCAGAATGGTGTAAGCTCGATTGACATGATTGAGCGCTCGGAGTTGGCTGCCGAGAAGAGTGGCGATAAGGCCGCAAGCCCCAACAGCCAAAATCAACGTGGTAATGAGGCTGCCAGTGACCAAATGATCACAGAACGTCGCCAGCTGCGGCTCGTTTTACGTCTGGATCAGGGCGTCTTGCAATCCATCCTGAGCAAGTTAGCAAGCCCTTCTGAAATGCCTTACTTTACGGTCGTCCGTCTAGTGCGCATTGAAAACGAAGTTCAAGTCGGTCCTGCGCGCGTTGTGTTGTCTGCTTCATCAACTCCTGGTCCAGGTGGTGAACCAGGCAGTGATGAGGCGTCTGCTCCGGCAGCCCCCACCGAAGCAAAGCCTGCAAATAAAGGCGAGCAGCCTGCCACCCGTGACTCTGCTGTTGTTTTAGGTAATGAAGGGCTCAGGGCTTATCTGGAGATTGATTTGGTCAAATTCATTGATCACAGCAAAACAGCAGCAGCAGCTGGTAGCACCCGTTAGTTCAACTCAATTTTTCGATCTAAATTCATGCAGAACAAGAATGGCAATTATGAGAAGGGGCTCCTGATCGCAGGCGCTATCTTCGCGGTTGCGGCCGTTGGATATTTTGTCTGGGATAGCCAGTCACTTCCTGACCGCCTCAATAAGCTCACGGGATCTTCCCCAAACAATCTCAACCCACCTCCGACAGATGTGGTGAAGGGGGTCATGAAGAAATTGACAGAAAAGGTCAATTGGGTGTCTCCAGTCATCAATGGTAAGCCCGTTCCTCTGAATAAGTCGATCATGCTTCTTCAAAAAGGCGATCAACTTTTTGATTTGGCCGCTAAAGAGCCTGTGCTGCGTGCGCCAATGTCGAACGAATATCTGATTGCGAACAAGCTGCCCAATATCGAATCCCCCAACGTGGGTGCTCTCGATCCTGACAATGACGGCTTTTCCAATGAAGAAGAGTTTCTGGCACAGCCACAAACTAATCCGATGGATGAAAAATCGCATCCGGCTGAAGTGCAAAAATTATTCCTCAAGCAGCGCATCACGCATGACTACAAAATTAAGCTGAACAGTACCTCTCCTCCTTATCAGGTTCAACGCATGGCCCCTGAGCCAAAGGCAAGTAAGTTTGTTTCGCCTGGCGATGAGTTTGGTTTTGATAAAGTGGCGGCCACTCGCTTCAAGGTGATTAGCTTTGAGCAAAAGCTTGTTAAAGAGCCGAGCACAGGCTTGGAGAAAGATATGTCTGAGCTTAAGTGCCTGGATACTTCCACCAATCGTGAATTTGTCGTGGTGAAGGGTGTTGAAACCAATCTTGCTGACTACGAAGCCGAATTCGAATTCCGCATCGGTGTTTCTGAGCCAAGAAAAGTCCGTGAGGGTGAAACGTTCCAAATTCCTGGACTCGGCGTGACCTACAAAGTTCTCAGCATTGAGGAAAATCAAGCTGTGATTGTTCCCTGGTCGGATACAAAGGCTGTGGGAGACCCCATTACGGTCAAGAAAGGTTAAATTTCCTGAAAAAACGAAAAAACATCTCGCCAAACTTGCTCTTCACCTGATAAACACTATCACTCATTTTTAATTTCCGCACAATTAGTCTACTTTATGATCCATCCCTCCCGAATGAAGAAAAACCGAATCGCCCTACTGGTAGCGGCCTTCGCGCCCATGGTTACCGTGAACTCCCATGCTGGAGAAGGTAACTTTGGTAGCGTCCCAGGCATCGCTGAACGTGAAATCTCACGCCGCATGGCCCGTATCGAAGATGCGCGCCAAGCTATGCAGAAAGGCGATGAACTTTACGCCAAGGGTGACCATGAAGGAGCCTTGTCTCAGTATCGTGCAGCGAAGGAAATCTTCGACCAGCTGCCGAATGCACCTTTCATTCAAGACTGGCGTGATTTGGCCAATCTCAAGTTTGCCGACTGCGCTTCCCAAGTGGCTCGCGAAAAAGCTGCCGTTGGCGATTACGTTGCAGCTCGTAAACTGCTTGATGAGGCGCTTCTTGCAGTTCCTGGTCATAAAGGTGCCAAGCTTTTTGCAATGCAACTGGATGATCCAGATCGCTGGCCGCCAGCTTTGACCCCTGACCATATTGAAAATGTGGCCAAGGTTCAGAAAGGCCTGCTTCTTGGAGCTAGCTCGGTTGAAATTGGTAAACCAGATGCTGCCATTAGCCAATATGAAGACGTTCTCCGTATCGATCCATACAACACTGCTGCACGTCGTGGCATGGAGCTTGCCGAAAGAAAACGTGCTGAATACTTTGAGTCAGCTCGTGACCATCAACGTGCCCGCATGTTGAACATGGTCAACGAAGCTTGGGAGTACAAGCCACCGGTAAAAGGTCTTTCGATCGAATCAACCAGCCCTGGCAGTAAAGCTCCTAGTGGTTATTTGAGTGCCAAAATGGAAGGTATCGTCTTCCCACAGGTCGAATTTTCTGGTGCTACCATTGAAGAAGCTGTTGAGTTCTTGCGTGTCAAAAGCCGCGATCTAGACGTGACTGAAACTGATCCTGCGCGCAAGGGTGTGAACATCATCTTAAAAGCTGGAGATACAGCCACAGCAGCTTCCATCAGTCTTTCTCTCAAGGACGTGCCAATGCTCGAGGCTCTGCGTTATGTGACTGAGCTTGCTGGGATGAAGTTCAAAGTTGAGCCCTTTGCTGTTTTGATCGTGCCAGTCACAGAAACAACGACGGAGCAGTTTACTCGTATTTACAAAGTTCCGCCTGATTTTGAAAGCATGTCTGGTGGAAGTGCCGCCCCGGCAGCTGCAGCAGGAGCTGCGGATCCTTTCGCCGCAGGTGGTGCAGCTGCTCCCGCAGCTTCCGGTCTCATTGCCCGTCAAAGCGCTCTGGATATCTTGAAATCACAAGGCATTCCCTTCCCTGAAGGTGCTTCAGCCGTTTTCAATAAGGTGACGTCACAGCTGATCATTAAGAACACACAGCCAAACCTTGACCTTGCTGAAGCTTTTGTAGATTCGATCAGAGGTCGCGTTACCAAGCAGGTGCACGTGAGCTCCAAGTTCGTTGAAGTTACCCAGAAAAACACTGACGAACTGGGCTTCGATTGGTTGCTGGGTGGTGGTGGTGGCAGTAACCCTGTCAGTGTCAGTGGCGGAACTGTAGGTAACTCTGGTGTCCGCTCTACTTACACCGGTAATTTGGGGGCACTTGTTGCTGGTGGCAGGGTTGCGCCTGTAACTCGTGGCTTACGTTCCGGCAGTCGCGCCATTCGTGGTGATAGTGTGGACTCTCTCTTTAATCCAGTAGATGCAGGCGCAGATACCGTTAGTCCTGGCGTTCTTTCGATTGCAGGCATCTTAACAGATCCAAATTTTGGTATGGTTATTCGTGCGCTGTCTCAGCGCAAGGGAGTTGATCTAATGAGTGCTCCAAGTGTCACAACCAAAGGCGGCCAACCTGCTACCGTTGAAGTTGTTCGTGAATTCATCTATCCAACCGAGTTTGATCCACCGCAGATCCCAACGAACGTTGGTGGTGGTGGTGGCGGCAATACCGGAACTGGTGGAACATCCACTACATCTATTCCTGTTACTCCAACCACCCCGACTGCTTTCGAAATGCGGCCTGTGGGTGTTCGCATGGAAGTTGATCCAGTCATTGGTGAAAATGGTTCCATTGACTTAAACTTACTTCCTGAAGTGACGGAATTTGACGGCTTCATCAATTATGGAAGCCCTATTAACAGCGTCAGCCCAGCCTCCGGGTTTGTTGCTGAAACAATCAATATATTCACCGGACTCATCACTCCAGCCACGGCTGGCACACCGTCCCAGAGGCTTGAGCTTACCCCAAACATCATCAATCAGCCCGTTTTCTCTGTTCGTAAGGTGAAGAC
>JAPLUM010000603.1 GCA_026397605.1 Verrucomicrobiota bacterium
TTTTCACTGCTCACCCGAGTTCCTGACGCATATCAATCTTCCGCTAAAGATGAGTTCCTTGAAAGTTGGTGATGTACTGAAAGTGCCTAGCGTGCAGCCTTTTTTGATCGAGGAACTGGCCCCGCTACAGCTACCTGAAGTTCCAGCTTTTTTAACTCGTGTTTTAAAGATCGATACACGTGAAAAGTTACTCGGCCTATGGGATGGGGACAAGCTGCTCGCAAGTCTTCCCATCACGCCTGGCATCGGTCATCTGGCCACTCCTCCAGGGAACTGGAAGATTCTCGGGATTGCGCAGATGCCCACCTTTCGCTGGGACAAAAGCGTGCTCGAATATGGTGTGCGTAGCAGCAGCTTTTATGAGTTACCGATCGGCCCAAATAACCCCGTGGGTGTGATGTGGATTGGTCTGAGTCGCCCAGGCATTGGCATTCATGGGACGAATCAGCCTCAGACCATCGGTCGCAGTGCCAGTCATGGCTGCATGAGAACCGCTAACTGGGATGTGATCCGGCTTTCCAAAATGATTAGCAAAGGCATGGCTGTCATCATTGAGGGGCCTGCCCCCGAACCGCGGGTGGTTGTGGCTAAAACCACCACAAGAAAAGCAGTCGTGCCCGTGGCACAGCCGGCCGTGCCTGCACCGAAACCCAAGCTGAGGTGGTTTTGGCAAAAATGAAAACTCCCGCCATGTTTCAATCCTTTGCTAATCCGTCGGTGCTATTGGCGGTTTGCTGCCTTTTTTCGAGTTGCGCTGATGTTCAGGAAAAGCTGGATTCAGGCTGGCGTACGGTTGATCCTGCAGGCCATCATCGCTACCATCGGGACCGCTATTATAAGCATGAGCGGAGGTCAGGAATCAATCTTCCTGGGCATTAGGCAGTGTTTTCGAACTGGGTAGGTGGCGCCTAGCGCTCCCTACAAGTTGGCAAGGGGAGGGCTTCTAGCGGTGTCGCTGTGCTCGTCAGCTATATTAGGCAGTGCTCGGCTGGCGTTTTGAAAAGAACATACGGGCGCTCTCAGCTACCCCATAGGCACTTTCTTGCTGGCTCAGCTCGTCTGTCTGGATGCGCAGATCCGCCAGAGCTTTGTATAGCGGTGCGCGCTCATCGATGAGGCGATGCAGTTTTACCAGTGGCGGCTCTTCCCCCCGAAGCAATGGTCGGTCATTGCTGGCGGCGGTGCGGCGTGCGAGGAGTTCGGTGCTGGCCTCAAGCCAGGTGATGAACCCCAAGTGCTTCAACAAGGGTAAATTGACTGGCTGAGTGATGATGCCACCTCCCGTCGCGATGACTGTATGCCTGCGGCCGAGCAGCTGACGGAGTATGGCCGACTCCCGCTGACGAAAGCCAGCCTCTCCTTCACGGGCAAAGATGTCAGGGATCGAGCAGCGTGCTTGGTCGGTGATGAGGTGATCCGTATCGACAAACTGGAAGCCGAGCTTATGAGCAACAATCCTCCCCACCGTGGACTTTCCGCTACCCATGAGGCCGATGAGGATAATGTTTTCAGCCCGATGAAGTGGCTGCGATTCGGTATCACCGACGAGGCTCAGGATGGATGAGGCTAGGCATGGATCATCACTCAGGGCTGCGAAGTAATCTGGATACTGAGGAGACCAGCCTGTGCCCCGGAGTTTGTGGTTGGACACGTGCTTGTGCGTCCAACCACGCTTGCGCGCTGCATCTGGCGGTTTGATTCCGGGGGCAGGGAGATTGAATACGGTGGCAAGTTTTAGTAGGCAGTCACGCTGAGTGATCTTAGCGTCATCGACGACATTATAGATACCGCTTAGCTTTTGGGTGACGAGATGAACCAGTGCACTGGCGGCATCGTCGGCATGAATTTGATTGATCAGCCGCCCGTCGGGTGCGCCTTCATTGATCTCAATGCCGCTGCTGCCTTCGAGTAGATTTTTCAGCAAAAAGGAGCGCCCAGGTCCATAGATGCCCGCGAGTCTGGCTACTGCGCCCTGGTGTTGAAGGGCTAGGTTTTCAGCTTCGCGCAGGAGTCTGCCCGTTTCCTTGGTCGGCTCGGCAGGGCTGGTTTCATCCACGGTACAGCCATCTATCTGGGGGTAAACGCTGGTGCTGCTGGTATAGAGCGGCCAAGCTTCTGGAAAGCTGGCTAGCAGATGCTTCATGCCATTGACATAAACGGACTGATACATGTCGGCTCCGCCTTTGCTAGAGCTGGCGCAATGGATGAAGGCCTGAACTTCTCCGACCTGCTCACGTAACTCGGAGACGGCAGCAGCCGAAGAGATGTCGCAGGCTAGCGCGACCCACGGTTTGTCCTTGGAGAGTCGTGCCGCAGATTCGGCTGAATGAGTGATGCCAATGACCTCGTGGCCAGCTTTGTGAAAAAGATCTGCCGCTCGCTCGCCAACAAACCCACAGCCAATGAGCAGGATTTTCATGAGGGGCGGTTTGTCTGGTAGTAGGAGAGTAGTCCCTTCACGATGCCTCTGACATAGTCCTCGATGGCGCTGGTGGTGAGCTTCCCACCAATGAGAGTGCGCCCGAGGAAATGCTCGCAGAGCAGACGGCGGTAGGTCTCTTCATGATTCATGACAAAGGGCTCAAGGTAAACGACAGGACATTCATACAAGCGGTTAGCTAGCAGGTTGCGTGCATAAACGTACTCGTTCTCTCCGGCGTGGCGTGCGTTTGCGGTCGTATAAACATAGGCCGGCAGGCCGGTGACTTGGCTCATGCCTTTGGCCACCGCGCTGGCCAGAGGGATCTCTTCCTCATGGGCTCGGCTTAGCAGCCGCTGCAGCATCTGAAAGCGCACATCCTGCTGCTGCATCTCGACTGGGGCATAGCAGCCGTTCACCAGAACATGGAAATGGTTTTGTGGCGAGAACTGCGGGGAGGTCGCGTCCCCCCAGGCTTCTGCGTTGAAGTGCAGGCAGAGCACCACGTCTGGCTTGATCTGCTGATTCACGCGCTCGGCCCGGGCATGAATTTCACTGACGCGATAGAAAAGCTTTTCGCTCTGCCACTGCACTGTCAGAACTTTGGCATCACCCGTGAGTCCAGAATAGGTCGGAGCAGGTGTGGGGAAGCCCGCATCCGTGAGCACGCTTAAAGCTTCTTTCTGGAAGTCTTCTGGCCGTTTTTTGGTCACGGGTTCTGAGGTCTCACGCACTAGAGTGGCTACCGCACCCAGAGCTACCAGCCGTTCCTTCAGAATCTTTGCAGTGATAAGAGACAAATCTCCTTCTCTGATGGACTCGCCAGCTTTGAAGCTCAGCAGACGCTCTTCCATGGCAGCATAGGCTCCACCAATGTGACCTGGGTCGATCGCAATCACAAGGTCACTTAGGGGAGGGCGTTTGCCAAGGACTGGCAGGTCACGCGCTCTACGCCAAAAAGGCTTGGGGTTGGTTTTAGCCTTCTCTCCATTCGGAAGGAAGGGGATGATGATTTGGGCGGATTTTGTTTGGCCTGTGGGAACCGTAATGGCTGTGTCTTTGATTTGAAACGGGGGCGGCATTGCATTTGCCTCTGCGTAGATGTCCCGCCAGGCAGACTCGAATTGAGCTTTCGTCATCGTTTCCGCATAGACTACCAGCTTGCTCCAATCTGGTTCTACACCCAGAGCGCTAAGCTTGCTGAGGGCTGGTGCTTGCTCGGCTTTAGGCGTGCTTGTATCGATGACGGGTGATGTGCTGGGCGCAGTGACTTGTGCGCCCAGTTCGGCATGGCTGAAAAAAAAGGCCATGCCTAGCAAGATGCCTGACGAAAGAGAATGAGACGACATGCTTCCAGATTAGGGCGCATCGATAAAATGGCAAGACTTCGAATGTTGACTGGGCTGACAAATTGTCTCTTCTGCTCACCGCCTCAGCGTGATAATCAGCTCATTCATCTTCTGCCTCAGTGCTTCCATTTCAGGATCGGCAAAGGTGTTGTCAAGAGTGCTCACGCCGTTCGTGTTGGCGCTGGTGCCGCCGATGGCATTATTGATCGCGCTGCTCAGCATGGCCTCACTCACTTCACCGGGTGCGCCATCATTGCCTGCGCTGCCATCTTGACCGCGTGGGATGCCGAAGGTGAAGCGCACGTTGTTGCCGTCAAAGCTGGTCTCTACTGTTGCGGCATCACCGGGATTGAGGGTGTTCACGCTATCCACCACGGCATTGGCGAAAGGCGGACCTTGTGTTCCTTGGCCACCATCGCTGCCGCTGATTCCTTGTGGACCTTCATTGCCATCATTGCCTCTAGGGATGCCAAAGGTAAAGCGCACACTATTGCCATCAAAGCTCACTCCGACAGAGGCCGACTCCCAGGGATTCAGTGTGGTCACGCTGTCCACGATGGCTTGAGCAAACGGCGGCCCCTGCGCGCCATCCTGCCCAACCAGCCCTTCTTGGCCTTGAGGGATGTCAAAGCTGAAGTGCAGCGTGTTACCGATAACGCTCACACTGGCATTCGCCGGACTGCCTTGCGGCAGCGTGTTTGTGCTATCGACCTGCGCGGCGTTGAGCGTGGGCACGGCGTCGATCAGATCTTTGAGGCCGTTGAATTGTGCGCGAAACATGGCCGAGGTTGCTTCGGCATTCGTGGCGGGGATGTTGGGGTCGAAGGACATAAAAAGATCCCGCCGTGCTGCGGCGGGATGAGGTTGGCTCGTTTCTTTTCCAATGGCAGCACCATTGGGTGAGTGGGGTGTTTAAAAGGTGGGGCGCTTGGTCCGCCAAGCGCCGCATCCAGTCTTTTTCGTTAGGCAATGGCAATGGCGACGATGTCACTCTCGATGCCAATTTCTTCATCGTCGATCATGCCACGGCCCATGTACTCGCGCACTTCAGGCACGCTGGCGGAGGCCAGCGGCTTGGTGTCAAAGTAGGGGCTGTCGCTGTCGATGCCGATGCGGGTCCAGCCGATGGTGCCGCGTAGGCGGCAGTAGATGGCGATGGAGTCGCACTCGCCTTTGATGAAGTCCACACGGATCTGATCACCGACAATGCTCAGCGTGAGGCTGGTTTTAAACGTCAGTGGATCAAAGGTGCTCTCTGTTCCTTTGAGCCCGAGCACGCCTTCAATGCCCGAGGCGGCATAGTTGCTGCGGGTTTTAAGGTTGCGCACGGCTAGGCGGATGGCTTTAGCGTTTGTAGCCGTTGCTGCGGTTTCTGATTTCTTCGCGCCTTGGGCTGCGCGGTCGGCTTCATCGGCGGCTTCCATGCTGGTGCATTGCGCGGCTGCATAGGCTTTGATCTCGGCGATCTCTGCGGCGGTGAGGCCGACTTTGGGGCCTTCCGTTTCGATCTTGTCGCGCAGGTTTTTCCACCAGAGATAACGGCTACTTCTTGATTTGGGTATATAGTCCATGGTTTTATTTCCTTTCCTTGGGTTGTTGGTCGTCCTGCCCGCCAGATTGATTTGGCCAGGAGTCACCGCTAATGAATCTAGCCTGAGGCCCTGATCGAGCCGCCAGCCTTGATCTAGCTTTAAGATTCCTGAATCCATAAAAAATAACGATGCAGAGTTGACCCTTGAGGAAGACTCAGAAAAAGACATCTGAATCCATGTCCAAAAAAAGTTTACCTCGGGTTAAAAGCTGCCTGTCCTGAGGTCATTTTATTTTATCCACGGGTAAAATGAGTTTACCCAGCTCTGGTTTTGTTTGACCCGAGGTTAAAATGAGTCGGTCCGTGGGTCATTCAGGTTTGTCCGCGGACTGCTGTGATTTACCCTGAGGTGAAATGATTTTACCCTGGGTTCAAATGATTTGGGCCGAGTCGAATGGCTGTTACCCTGGGTTAAAATGATTTTACCCGAGGTTCAAATCGTTTGATCTTCGGGCGCGGGTGTCAGTCCGTGGACGGCTGGCTTTGATCGGCGGACCAGATGATTTGAACCTGGGTTCAAATGGCGTGATCTGCGGGTAAAATCATTTTACCCGCGGTTCAATGGTGAAAAACCTCGGGTAATCCGCTTTCAGAGCAGGCTGAATGTAAAAAAGCCACGGTTCACACTTCTGATTATCAGGCGTTTATGCATTCACCTTTGATTGTGCCGGAGTTTTATCTTGGCAAGGGAGCCGACAGCCTCTAAAACCTGCCCCCGTGGTTGCCGTGAACGATCACACTTTTTCCAT
>JAPLUM010000307.1 GCA_026397605.1 Verrucomicrobiota bacterium
CACGCAAAGCGCCCGCTGCCGCGGCCAAGGCCGGCAACGGCATGAATGCCCACATGGGCTATCCGCCCGATGGCAAGATGTCTCACGAGATGAAAATCCAGGCGCTGCATGGCTATCTTGCCGCCATCAGTTATGTGGACGCTCAAGTCGGCAGACTCATGAAGGTGCTGGATGAAACCGGTCTAGCTAAAAACACCGTCGTCGTCTTCTGGAGTGACCACGGCTATTACATGGGCGAGCACGGTTGGTGGGCTGCCAAGCACAACAACTACGAGGGAGCCACGCGGAACTGCCTCATCATCGCCACACCGGCGATGAGCACCGCAGGTCAGAGCACCATGGCGCTCGCCCAATCCGTCGATCTTGCTCCTACACTCACCGACCTTTGCGGACTGCCGACGCACGAGGGCTTCCAAGGTCGCAGCCTCGTCCCCGTGCTCAAAGATGCCTCAGCACAGGTGAATGAAGCCGCCTTCAGTTGGTATCCCTCAGGTCCCTGGCTCGGCCTCGCCATGCGCACCCCAGACTGGCGCTACGTCGAGTGGACCCAGCCCGGCAAGCCCACGCAGCGGGAACTCTACAGCACCAGCAAAGACCCGCAGAACAACAACAACGTCTCCGAGAATCCCGAGCACGCTGATCTCCTCAAACAGCTCGCCAATCAAATGTCCGCAAGGTTTCCTGAGCGCCGCTACGAGAAGCCTTGAGCGGTAAACAGCCACCAGTCGCCAAAACAATCACCAAGTTAGCTCACGGCTTCAGCGGATGCTTTTGGAAGAACTCACACATCAGGTCATTCGCTGAGAAGTCCATCGTGGATGGGCCGAGTTGGGCGACGGTGGGTTTCATGCCGGGCCAGGTGTGACCACCGCCAGCGATCTCAATGAGCACGACTTCACAGCCTTCTTTGCCGCCGCTCCAGGTCTTGCGCGTGGACTTCATCTCGTCGGCTACTTTATCTGGCAGCGCCGTGATCTCGGACTCTGGCTTGCAGCCGTTGGCTTTGATCCAGCCTTGGATGGTATGCCCCACGGAGCGGAAATCCGTCACGCCTTTGTTGCCACCGAACCCTTTGCCAAAGCCGCCTTTGAATGGCGCGTATTCATCCGCCGTGCCGTGGAAGTGCATCACCGAGACTGGCCGCTTGTTGTTCGGCGCCTCCATCATCAGCGGGCCACCGACGGGGGCGATGGCAGCGATGCGATCTGGCAACTCCGAGGCCACTCGATGCGCCATGATGCCGCCATTGGAGAGGCCAGTGGCGAAGACACGATTGGCATCCACGTTCGCCACCGTAGCAAGGTCATCGAGCAGCGCACGAGTGAAGGCCACATCATCGATCTTGCGCTGCATCGCGTAGCCACAGCACTCGCCGCCGTTGAAGGTAAGCATGCGCTCAGGATCAAGGCCGCTGCCGAAAGGATAGACAACGATGAATCCAGCCTCATCCGCTTTGGCGTTCATCCCAGTGAGTCGAATCATGCTCTCAGGATTCCCGCCGCCACCGTGATAGACGATGACGATGGGCGTCGGTTTCGCGGCATCATATTTCGCCGAGATGTAGGTGCGGTAACGGCGCTGAAAATCACCCACAGTGATGGTGCGTGAGTGGTCGCCCGCGCTGAGTTTTTCCGTGCTTCGCGGAGCCGGAGTGGGGACTGGCTTTGGCATCGCACCAGCAATGAGATACGCACGAAACTCCGCGAACGTGATGAAGCCATCCCCATTTTTGTCAGCACCTGCTGCGCGATCTTTAAGGCGCGGGATACGGTCGAGTTCAGCGTTAGAAAGCCTGCCATCGCCGTTAGCATCACTACGCTGGAAAAAGGATGAAGAAAGCAATGAGGTTCATCATTCTGAATGTGCTTGGAAAAACTCCCACACGGCGTCCGTCGCGTTGAGCTTGCTGGTGGCTTTGCCGAGGATGAATTCTGGCAGTGGACTCTTGGCACCTGGCCATATGTGACCGTGGCCCTCGATGGCGGTGAAGATGACTTCTGTGGTGCCGCGTCCGCCCTCATAGCGCACGCTGGCGACGCCTTCGATGCTGGTGGTGATTTGCTTTGCTTCAGCCGTGCAGCCGATCAACTTCACCCACTGCGCGATGTTCTCACTCACGCGCGGCTTGGCTTTTTCCGGCACGCCTTTGAAGCCAGAGCCGGAGGCCATCTTCGGCGCGCCACCCTCCATGGGATTGATGGGATCGGCAGTGCCCGAGATGTATAGAAGCGAGATGGGCCGAGCAATCTTTGCCTCAGTGATCCACAACGCACCCGACACAGGCGCGATGGCCGCAATTCTCTCGGAGAGCTCCAGTCCGACTCGGAAGGTCATCGACGCCCCATTGGAGAAGCCGCTGGCAAACACGCGCCGCTTATCCACGGCAAACTTGCCCTCAAGATGATCGAGCAGCGCAGCAATGAAAGCTACGTCGGCGATGTTTTGCGAGCCTGCGTGAAATCGACCCGAGCCATCATTCCACGCTGGGTTGTTGCTACCAAACTTTGGTGGCTGAGTCATGTCGGGACGCGAGCCTTCCGGAAAAACGACGATGAATTTCTCCAAGTCAGACTTTGCGACCCACCCAGATTCCATCGCAATAGCTTCCGGCGTGCCGCCATTGCCATGGAACATCAGGACTAGCGGCAGCGGCGTTTTACCATCGTCACCCGCCGGAACATGCACGAGCGCTCGCCGCTCCATTCCACCAACAGTCAGCGTGATGGTCTGGAAATTCGCCGCTGTGATGAAAGCCCTATTCTCCCGTGTGCTCCGAGCACGAACAAAGGCGAAAGCCGCAAAAATAACGACAAGAAGGATGCCGGCGAAGAATGCTGTTCGGCGAAGAAGTTTCATGATCTGGAAGACATCAAGGAGTCGTGATGATGCGGAAAAAACGGCGTGGTGTCACTACTGAATAACTCACGCTGATGTTCCGGGCAGCACTGGCTGGAATGCTGCTGAGTGTCTGCCAACCTGTGCTCACAAGGTCGTTATTGTATTGCACGATGTAAGCTTGATCGGCTTGCGCATCAAAGGTGAAGGAGTTGGTGACACCACTGATAGTTCCGATGCGGAAGAGCTCACCGGCTTGGCGCGGATCGGTCGCGGCGCGAAATTCATCGAGATTGCTCTGGCCATCGCCATCGGCATCGAGAGCGGCGTCGGTCGCGCTGGCGGGATTGAAGCCGAAGATGGACTCCCACGCATCGCTCATGCCGTCAGTGTCGGCATCGGGCGTTGGTGGCTTGGCTGTGTAGCCGACGTAGAGCGGGCAAAGCTTGCCACTGGTGCGATTCGGCACGCTGGTGGTGAGTAGCGTGAGGGTGCTGCCACTGCGAGTTTCCTGGACCCAGTTCGCATACTGATTGCCAACCCCATAGGTGGAGGCCGCGATGCTGACGCTCAGGGCACTCTCGTTGTTGATGAAGGCGATCTTGCCTACATCGACAGTGCCAGCGGGATAGAGTAAGCCGCCGAGGACTTCGGTGGCGGCGTTGTTCTTGGTTTCGATGACGTTGTCGTCCTTCTCCGTTTTCAAACCGAGTATCCACAGCCTACCACCATCGTTGATGATCTTGGTAAAGCCTCGCGGAGCCTCGGGGTTCACCTGTCGCATCCACGCGCTCTGCTGATTGATCTGCCAACTGTTGCCCGCCACATCCTCGACAAACAATGGTCCGCTGCCTGACGTGCTGGTGTAGCTTTTGCCCGCGTTGATCGCCAGATTGCGCATGACGATGGCGCTGGGGCAGTTGTGTTTGACCAAAGAAAAGCTGGCTGCCGCAGTAGGATACTCGGTGACGAACAACTCAAAAACGCAGACGGGCGCCGTGCCGCTGTTGAACTGAAACGCAGGCACGCTTTGCGGGTAGAAGCCACTTGTGAAGATGATCGTGGAGCCTGCGCCGTAGATGCGCTTGATGCCGTTGCGGATGAACACGGTGCCGCTTATGTGATAGCGACCGCGTGGGAAGTAGAGCGTGGTTTTGCCAGCGCTGTTGTCGATGGCGGCCTGGATTGCCGCCGTGTCGCTGGTGCCATCATCAGCCACGGCGCCGAAGCTGGTGACGGAGGCCCATTTGCTCAAATCATCCCACTCGGCCTCCGGCGTATCCTCGACAGGCAGCCCCAGCGTCGTTTGCGGACTGGTGAACTGGCTGAGCACGGCGTTGTTCACGTAGTCCGTCTGATTGGCACCGCTGACGACAGTGCTGTCCGTCTTCACTGCGGACTGGTAGCCGCTGCTGCTGACGTTGTGCAGCAAGACCTTGCCACCTGTGACCTCCACCGCGCTGCGTGTGCTGCTGCCACCGCTGCAATGCGCCGCCATGATGACACTGAGCGAGCCTGCGGTGCTGATTAAAGCAGGAACGGTGTTCGTGCTCACGAGCTGATGAAGCGCCACGATGTTGCCGCTATTGAGCATTCCTGCGGTCTTCTGATTGCGCAGCGTTATGCCTTCAAAGGTCATGCTGTATTCCGCATTGTAGAGCGCGATGCCGTAGTTGAAGCCATCGACCGTGACATTGCGGACCATGCCAGGACCCGGCCATGCTTTGCCCATGATGATGCCGGTCAAGCCGATGCGGTTCACATCACTGGAGCGCACGGTGACATCGCGAATGCTGCCGTAATTGTTGGTGAGATAACTCAGCGCATTGGCACCTGCATTGCCACTGCCGGTGTCAATGGTGAGATTGAAGATATAGTTGCCAAAGGCTTGGTTGTTCGTTGCCGTGCCGGTGTAGGAGGAGATCATCGGTTTTGATGTCGCCGCATCAGTGAAGCCTGCCGCATTGTTCTTCAGCTTGATGATCGTGCCCGCCTGACTCTGGCCTTGCAGGATCAATCCCTTGCAACTCGCCACCGCCGTGCCCGGCGTGATCGTATCGCTCACGAGATAGGTGCCATTAGGGAAATACAGCACGCGCCCATACGTGCCCGAGTTCGCCGCGATGGCCGCATTGATAGCCGCCGTGTCATCCGTCACGCCATCACCGACGACCGCGTAACTCGTCTTCACATTGATCACCCCTGCACTTGGACTGGTGGGAAAGATGATGTTCTCGGCAAGCAACGAGAGGTTGAAGCCGACAATGGCGATGAGAATGGCAAACTTCATGGTGCTGGTGAGATGCGAATGCGCAGAAAGCGCCTATCCACACCGCTGGTGCTCAGTGGATCGGTGGCGCTGCGTTGTTGGACTTGAGTGCCATTGATCAAGATGGACTCGGTAGGCGTGAAGGGCGTCCATGTTGCAAGGTCGGGGCTGCGCTCAAAGGTGTAGTTCAGCGTGGCGTCGGTGAAACGGTAGTATCTGGTGATGAATAGCCCCGAGGTTAGCGACGGTTGTGGGAACACATCAGTCTCGCCGAAGACGTGGAAGCTGATGGGCGTGGAAAATGTGGCGGCACCAGTGCTGTCGCTGACTCTCGCGAAGGCTGTGTAGGCACCGGGCGCGAGCTGGCCGAAGGTGGCGATGTAGGGCGATTTGTTGTCCCAGGCGACGGACTGGCCATTGAGTAAAAACTCGACGTTTGCGACGGTCGCAGGGCTCGTAGCGGCGGCGGTGGCTTGCACGATTAGGTCGCCGGTGCGGGCAAACATGAAGCTGTCGATAGGACCGGTGAGAGTGACGGTGGGCGGCGCGGCACTCGCGGTGCCGGCGGGGGTGACGGTGATGTTGGAAGTCACGCTCGAGGTGCCGCCTTGGTCGTCGCGGACGCTGAGCGTGACGGGATAGATGCCGGGGAGCGTGTAGGTATAGCTCAAGGTGACATTGGCTCCGCCGCCCGAGTCGTCGCCCGTGGACCAACTGTATTTCGTGATGATGCCATCGGGATCGGTGGAGGCGCTGCCGTTGAAGTTCACGATGAGCGGCGCGGGGCCGCTGAAGGTGCTGGCGGTGAACGTTGGATTAGGGAGTTGATTGGTGGTGATTCCTTTCAGATGCCGGTCGAGGAAGACCCGCATGAGGCTGAGGACTTCTTGCGAATCACTCACGCCAGGGCCGTGGTCACCGTTTTGCACGGGCCAGAAGGTGACGGGCTGCCTAGCTGCGACGAGTGCGGCGTTGAGCAGCTCGCTTTGGTTGAAGTTCACATAGGTGTCATTCGTGCCGTGGGTGATCCAGAAGGGCGGCATGCCGGGACGCACGAGTGTGATGGGATTCGCGGTCGCGGATTTCTCCGGCACGGTCTGGATGGGCGCGCCGATCAGGTTGCTCTCGGGTGAACTGCTAGCGTTGTGATCCGGGACGCTGGTCGTGGGATAGTGATCCATCACGAGCAGATCGGTGGGGCCGAAGAAGGGCGCGGCAGCCTGCACGACATCGCTTTGATCGAAGTTGCCGCCGATGTTTCCGACGAGATCGATCACCTGGCTGCCGATGCGCGCGGTCTTCAATCCGCCGGATAGCGCGACATAGATCGCCATGTGTCCACCGCTGCTGCCACCGGAGACGCCGATGCGCGCCGGGTCGAC
>JAPLUM010000767.1 GCA_026397605.1 Verrucomicrobiota bacterium
TGATCCGACCACCAGCAAGCGATGATCCACACCTGGAATGAAGCGCTCAATCATCACTTCAGAGCCTTCTTTGAGCGCTAAAGGATAGGCTTCGATGACTTGCTCGCGCGTATTGAGATCAATGAAAACGCCACGACCATGATTGCCGTCGGTAGGCTTCACCACGACGGGCAGGCCCACTTCTTCAGCGGCCTCCCAAGCATCGTCAAGATCACTCACCGCGCGTCCATCAGGCACTGGAACACCTGCCTGGCGCAAGAGTGTGCGTGTGAGATTTTTGTCCTGCGCGATGTATTCTGCAATGGCACCCGAGCGATCCGTTTCTGCGGTCCAGATGCGACGCTGATTTATGCCTTGGCCCAGTTGGATCAAACTGCGCCCTTCTTGCAATCGCCGCCATGGAATGCCGCGCTTCTTGGCTGCATCCACGATGGCTTTTGTGCTTGGGCCTAGTGCATTCTGATCTACGACATCCTGCAACCGAGTGATCTCAGCGGCGACATCAAAGGTTCCGCCTGTGTAGGCAGCCAGTAAGAGTTCGCGGGCACTGCGCAGGCATTCTTGAACCACCACTTCATCGAGGTAGCGCACGATCACTTTATAGAGTCCGTCCACACAGGTTTCACGCGCTTTACCAAAACCAAGCTGATGACCGGCAAGGGTCTGCAACTCCAAGGTCACGTGCTCGAGAATATGAGCTGGGTAGGTGCCACGATCCAGACGTTGGAAAAATCCGCCACGCTCACCCACACTGCAGCGATGCTCGATCATGCCTGGCAACCAGGCTTTAAGCCGCTCGCTGAAGCCTGCTACTTCGTCTGAACCTGTATCTTTGAGGCTGCCTAGATTGACCCAGGCTTCCATGACAGGGTAATTCGCCCAAATGTTTGGGCCGCGCAGGAGATGGATTTCGCGGATATCGAGGTCGGGCATGGATGCATGAATCTACCTTGATGCTGAAGGGTGGCAAGGGCGCGCCTGAGAAGGATTCGACTATGGATGATACTCGCGGAAAGTCAGACGCAGCGTCTTTTCTAGCTCAGGGATTCTCCATTTTTCTTTGGGATCGACGAGAGCCACCGAGACGCCTTTTTTCCCAGCTCGCGCGGTTCTGCCACTGCGGTGGGTGTAGTATTCCAGTTGATCGGGGAGCTGATGATGAATGACAAAGGTGAGGCCTGCGACATCGATTCCGCGCGCCACGACATCGGTGGCGATCATGAATTGCACGCGTTCTTTTTTAAAGGCACGCATGATTTTATCCCGCTCTTTCTGCATGAGGTCGCCCTGCAGGACATCGACGGATAAACCTGCCACGGTCAGTTCACGGCCCAGTTCCACTGCGCCTGCACGCGTGCGGCAAAAGATCAGGCCACGGGCGTCTTTTTGCCGTTTGAGGAAGTCGGTGATGAACTCGGTCTTATCCTCACGCTTGCAGATGGCAAAGCGGTGATCGATGTCGCGGTTCACCACGTTTCCCTGATCAATCTTGATCGACTTGGCGCTGGCAGACATACAGCCTTTGATGAGCTGTTGGATGGATTCTGG
The DNA here is from genome assembly GCA_026397605.1 of Verrucomicrobiota bacterium. Taxonomy (GTDB): domain Bacteria; phylum Verrucomicrobiota; class Verrucomicrobiia; order Verrucomicrobiales; family Verrucomicrobiaceae; genus Prosthecobacter. Next base: position 1,549 of record JAPLUM010000767.1, read on the forward strand.
AAAGGTGGCCGAAAAGAGCCAGGTGCTGCGTCGGTTAGCCGCTAGTTTCAGAATCTCGGTCAGTTGTTTTTTGAAACCCAGACTCAGCATCTCATCTGCTTCATCCAGAACGAGGTATTGGATCGTTTCAAGGTTCAGGGACTCACGCTCGATCAAGTCGAGCAAGCGGCCTGGTGTAGCCACAATAATGTGAGTTGGCCTGCGCAGGGAATCTTCCTGGCGATCGATGTTGTCGCCACCGCAGAGCACCTCGATGAATATTTTCTCGGTGTATTTGGTGAAGCGGAAGAGTTGTTTGCCGATCTGTTTCGCTAACTCGCGAGTCGGCGCGACGACCAATCCCTGAATCTCCCGCTTCGTTGGGTCGATCTTTGTCAGCAGCGGCAGGCCAAAGGCAGCGGTCTTGCCGGTTCCAGTCTGTGCCTGAGCGATGAGGTCGCTGCCATCTTCGATGAGGAAGGGAATGACCGTTTGCTGGACTTTGGTAGGCTTGGAAATGCCGAGTTCTTCCAGTCCACGAATCATGGTGGACGGGATTCCAAGCTCTTTGAAGGGATGCATCATACCCTGCTTTCCATCAGGATGACCTCAATTGCTAGCAGAATGAGTCACGGACTGAGTCCGATCTGGCCTAAATTTTGTCTTTCCTAAAAACAAAAGAGGAAGCTATAACCAAAGTCTCATTTTATCACCATGCCTACCAAAAAACTCAATATCGCCGTTGTCGGCCTCGGATTCGGGGCAGAGTTCATTCCGATCTGGCAGCGTCATTCAGACACGACTTGCTATGCCATCTGCCAGCGTGATCCCAAGAAATTGAAAAGCATTGGCGACGCCTTTGACATCGAGGTGCGCTACACAGATTTCCGTGAGATGCTCAAGGATCCGAAGATCGACGCCGTCCATATCAACTCTCCGATCCCAGACCATGGGTGGATGTCCATCGAGGCTTTAAAAGCTGGCAAACACGTTGCCTGCACGGTTCCGATGGCCACGAGCATTGAAGATTGCAAAAAGATCTGTGATCTCGTGAAGAAGACCGGTCTGAAATACATGATGATGGAAACGGTGGTCTATGCCCGCGAGTTCCTCTTCATGAAGGAGCAGTATCAGAAGGGTAAACTCGGTAAGTTACAGTTCCTCCAGTCCAGTCATCAGCAGGACATGGACGGCTGGCCAAACTACTGGCCTGGTCTGCCGCCCATGTGGTATGCCACACATTGCGTCGGCCCAGTCGTTGCCCTGGCTGGAACACCTGCTGAATACGTGAGCTGCTTTGGCTCAGGCACCATCCGACCAGAACTGGCCAAACAGTATGGCTCACCTTTCGCCGTCGAAACCGCCCATGTGAAGTTTAAGGACAGCGACCTCAGTGCCCGCGTCATCCGCAGTCTCTTTGATACCGCACGCCAGTATCGTGAAAGCATCGACGTGTATGGGGATAAGGCCTCCATAGAGTGGCCGCTCATCGAACATGAACCCCTCATCATGCACACGGCCAAGCTGCCTGAGCATAAGATACCGAAACTGGTGAAGTCCCCCGATTACGCCAAGCTTCTGCCCAAGAGCATCCGCGACTTCACCACCAAAGGCGTCTATGATCTCGGCAAGAAGACGCATCTCAGCTTTGTCCAAGGCAGCGGTCACGGTGGCAGCCATCCGCATTTAGCCCATGAGTTTGCTAGAGCCCTCACCGAGCAGCGTGATCCTTTCCCAAATGCTAAGCAGTCAGCCAACTGGACCTGCGTCGGCCTCTGTGCCCATGAGTCAGCTCTAGCTGGTGGCAAGATCGTGAAGCTGCCTGCTTTCACGGTTTAAAGTTTAGCCCGCTCAATATTAGCGCGACTCCAGCTTTCGGGGCTGGAGTTGTTTGATTCGTTTTCAAAAGACTAATGAAGCAGAGCTCTGTCCGTTACTTGAGCATGAAAAGCGACCATCTTATTTCAGTCTTTCTGTTTGTTTTGGTGCCTTGGATGGTCTTGAAATGGAAGCCGAGTCACTCCCTGGCCATGCCGGAAATCATGGCTCGTTTGCAACATGAGTGTGATCCGGCGAATGCTGAGACGGATTATTCTTGGTCCCAGATGAGCTTGCCAACGGAGAAGAAACGTGAAGCTATCCTACAAGATTGCCGCCTGTTAGGCCCTAGCTTATTGCCTCAAATTCGCGATCAGATCAAGACGGAGAAGAATGATGAACTGCGCGGCATGTGGATCGTAGTTGCAGCGGCTCTTCATGATGCTGAATATCTAGAATCAGCCGGACAACAGATGGTCTGGTCCAGCTTTCCAGCACTACGAATATGCGCAGCTAAAACGCTACGCCGTCTGCGTGATCGGCGATCCATTGATTGGTTTATGGGTGCGCTAAATGATCCTCATTTTCTCGTCAATGGCCACTGTGGTCTGCAACGTGAGAATTTTTATCCTGTACGTAGTATTGCGGAAATAGCACTCAAAGAAATCATGGCGGATCAATACCCTGGAGATGACGTCATCAAAATAGTGCATCAACAGAGTCTGAAAGGAACACCCCGTTTTAAGGATGTGAAAGATGTGCAGCGTCATCATGAAGTTTTACAACGCTGGACTGATGCTCGGCGAAATTGCGGCGGTGATTAACGGGTCTGAAAAACCTGTTGGGGTCTTTTACTGAGATGGAATCTTTGAATGGGTGATGTAAAGACTTGGAATTTAATCAAATCAGGTTGCATTAGGAGATCTAGCAACTCACTCAATGGCAGCTTCCCCGATCCAATTTTATAACCGACTTACACAACAGCTCGAAACCGAGGCCGTTTATGGCGAGGGTCCCTTGCGGTTTGTTTATGAAAATACACTGGGGCAGATGGCCCTTCATGCGCTGGTAAAGCGAGCTGTTTTCTCCAGCTGGTATGGGTCGCAGATGAATGCTGCCGCAAGTGTCAAGAAGGTGGCTCCTTTTATCGAAAAATTCGGCGTGGATGCTTCTGAGTTTGCGGAGTCAGTGGAGAGTTTTGGTAGCTTCAATGAGTTTTTCTATCGCAAACTGAAGCCTGAGGCGCGGCCTATTGTGGCTGGAGAAAAAGCAGTGGCTTTACCGGCGGATGGTCGGCATTTGGTGTTTCCAGATGTCTCTCAGTGCACAGATTTTATGGTCAAAGGAGTGCGCTTTGATATCGCTAAACTGGTAGGTGATTCCGGTTTAGCGCAGCGTTACCGAAAGGGCAGCATGCTCATTTCTCGACTGTGCCCGACGGACTATCATCGGTTTCATTTACCTTGGGGTGGGATCGCTGAATCGCCACGATTGATGAATGGGCCCCTTTATTCAGTAAGCCCGATCGCGCTGATGAAGCGGCCTTCGATCTTTTGGGAGAATAAGCGTTATCTCACTCGGTTGAGATCTCAGGAGATTGGCGAGTTCGTGTTTATCGAAGTGGGTGCTACCTGTGTGGGTAGCGTGGTGCATACCTCAACCCCCGGCCAATTTTATAAAAAGGGCGATGAAAAAGGTTACTTTCGCTTTGGAGGCTCCAGCGTCATCACGATCTTTGAACCAGGACACGTGAAGTTTGCTGATGACTTGCTGGAGCACAGTGCGGCGGGTCGCGAGGTCTATGCGCGAATGGGAGATCTGGCTGGTTGGGCCAGTTAACTCAGACAACGGAGTCGCTCTGATTCCGTAAGCGCGCGCCATTTTCCAGGGGCAAGGTTTTCAGGCAGAGCGAGGCTGCCAATACTCTCTCTGTAAAGGCTGCTGACCAAACAGCCGACACGCCCTAACATGCGTTTGATCTGATGATGTCGGCCTTCATGTAGAGTGATCCGTGCACGCTTTTCAGCCAGGATTTCCAAAGTAGCCGGCAGGGTGGTGATGTCTTCAGTGGCAAAGTAGAAGCCTTGAGCAAAAGCAGCTACTGCTTCTTGAGGAATGGGCTCCAGCGTCTCGACGACGTAAACTTTCGGCACCTTGGATTCCGCATTCATGAATTGTTTGGACCAGCGGCCATCATTGGTGAGCAGCAGCAGTCCGGTCGAAGCTCGGTCCAGCCGCCCAGCGATGTGCAGGCTCTGCTTGTCAGGATCATCGATGAGATCCACCACGGTCTGATACTCCGCATCCACTGTCGCGCTGACGACTCCGGTAGGCTTGTGCAGCATGAAATAAAGAGCGCGCTCAGCGGGTTGGATCACCTCAGTGCCGAGTTCGACCCGCATAAAACGGTCCACGGGTTGTTGGTTGTCCATGCAGACAGCCCCGTCCACCCGCACCTGCCGTGCCGCAATGAGCCGATGCGCCTCACTGCGACCCAGCGAGTGGTGTTTGGCGATGAGGCGATCTAATTTCATGCGGCACTGTGGCCAGCAAGCGTCATTTCTCAATGCTTGCGTGAAGGGGCAGCGGCTAGTAATGCGCATGATGTCCCTTTTCTCTTCCGAAGCCGAGCGTCTGGCTGAATTCCCGATTGCCAAAGACAGTATCTTTTTAGCTCATGCAGGTGTCACTATCCTGCCGCAGCGCGTCACCAAAGTGATGCAGGACTATTTGCAAGAGGCCTGTATGCGGATGCAGGAGTATCCAGAAGCCTGGAAAGCCACCAATGAAACGCGGGCAGTCGCCGCTAAGATAATCGGGGCCAAAGCTAGCGAGATTTCTCTCCTTGGACCGACCTCTCTCGGGCTCAGCTTGGTAGCCAATGGACTGGATTGGCAGCCAGGGGATGAGGTCGTCTGTTATCAGGACGATTATCCTGCCAATGTCTATCCTTGGACCGATCTGGCGCGGCGAGGCGTTGTGGTTCGTCTGCTAAAGCCTGAGCAGCCAGGCGTCATCACGCCTGAACTGGTAGAGGCGGCCCTCACTTCGAAGACGAAGCTTGTAGCCTTAGCGTCCTGTCATTTCCTCAGTGGCTATCGGATCGAAATCGATGTGATCGGCAAGATGCTGCGTGCTCGCGGAGTGCTGTTTTGTCTAGATGCCATCCAGACTTTGGGTGCTTTTGAAACCCGGGTGGATTACGTGGACTTTCTGAGTGCCGACTCTCATAAATGGATGCTCGGCCCAATGGCGGCGGGCATTGTTTATGTCCGTGAAGAAGTGCAAGAGCGCCTGCGCCCGACCTTGCTAGGTTCCTGGAATGTGCAGAGTCCAAACTTCATCGCGCAGCCTGAAATCGCCTTTGAGCGCGGTGGCAGGCGCTATGAGCCTGGGGTGTTAAACATCGTGGGTATCCTCGGCATGAAGGCTGGCCTGGAGTTGCTGATGGAAAAAGGCATCCTGCAGGTGAGTGAGCAGTTATTGCGTCTGAAGGCACGGCTTGTTGCTGGATTAGAGCCGCTGGGTTTTCGCTTCATCGGCCCAACGACTGGGGTCAATGCTTCTGGCATCACCACTGCGTATCGTTTGGAGGGCATAGGACCTTCTGAAGATAAGGTTTATGAGCATCTTACGGCTCAGCGTATCAGCCCATCTTTGCGCTACGATCGAGCAGGACGTGCGCATCTGCGGTTTAGTCCGCATTTTTACAATACGGAGGCTGAGATGGATCACGTGATCACACAGATTGCGGCGTGTTCGTGAAAAGCTGATCTTGCCATGGCTTTGCGGAGTCAGTAGTCTCGGGGCACCCATGAAAAGAATGCTTCTCTCTCCCTTTCTCTGTTTGGCCGCTTTTGCCGCTGAGCCTGTGCCTGAATTTAAAGGTAGCCTGGAAAAGTTAGATCCAGCTTTGAATG
>JAPLUM010000589.1 GCA_026397605.1 Verrucomicrobiota bacterium
CCAGCTCTGTCAGAGCACGCCGAGCGTGCTGAGCACGGTGATTCGCGAGTCTTTGGAAAAGGCTGGCACTGGCGTAGCGGAGTACACCAAGGCAGATCTGGAGGCAGCGGCTGGGGAGTCCATCTTCCATGAGGAGACGCGCCTCATGCTGTGGGTGAATATGCTGAATGCCTTTGCGGCCGTGGCACCGATGATCGGTCTGCTCGGCACGGTGTCATGGATGATCCAGAGCTTTGAAAAGCTGTCCCAGGGCGCCGCCAAAGCGTCTGACTTTGCAGGCGGTATCGGCGAGGCCATGGTCGGCACGGCAGGTGGGCTGCTGGTGGCTATCCCCGCCATGTTTGCCTACTTTTACTTCAAGAACAGGCTGCAAGCCCTGATGTCAGAGGTGGCTCGCGTGGCCTCCAATCTCATTGGCCGGTTCGTCTCTGGTCCACCCGCACCGACTGCATGATCATCCGCCGTCGTCATAGCGAAGACATCGGCTTTCAAATTGCGCCGATGATCGATATCACCTGGATTCTCATCATCTTTTTCATGGTGACGATGCATCTGGTGGAAAATGAGTTTGCCGTGGAGGTGGCGCTGCCCATCGCCTCCGCCGCTGAAATACCGCCGGAAATGAACGGACGGGTCATCGTCAGCATCGATAAAGCAGGCACCTATTTTGTCGGCAATCAGGCTATGACCGTGGCTGAACTGACCGCCCATCTGAAAATGCGGCTGATCCAGTTCCCGCCTCTGAAAGTCTATCTCAGAGCAGATGCCACCATCCCAGCACAAAAGACCAAGGAGTTTTATCGAGCCTGTGCCGAGGCCAGTGCAGTGGAGGTGATTTTAGCCAGCTTCAGGGAGGGCCAAAACTGATCATGGGCATGAAAATACGACGTCGAGAGGAGCAGCCTCAGGAAATGCAGATCGCGCCCATGGCAGACATTGGCTTCCTATTGCTGTGTTTTTTCATCGTGTCAGCCAAGCCACCGAGGCATGAGGCAGACATCAGCATGACCCTGCCCGGCTCTGTCTCAGATGAGGTCAGCGTGGATCTTCCCGAAGAGGTGCGCATCAGCATCCGAGCCGATGGAGCCGTAGAGGTGAATGAGGCCATCCTTGGCCAACCCGGAGATCAAGGCCTGCTGGCTCTGCGTGATCTGCTGCGTCGATTCCGTGAGGCAGCGGATAACAATCGCACGCAGTCCCTCGTCACGCTGGAGGCGGCGAATCAGAGCACGCATCAGCGGATTGTCGATGTCCTGAACGTCTGCGCTCAGGCTGGGATCAAAGGGGTGACTCTCAACAGTGACGAAGAGGAGGAAGACTCCTAACATGAGCGCCCAGGCCGTCAGTCCGACCGCCGGTTCCCGCAAAGGAGCCGGTGCCGCCTTGATTGGCAGCTTGATGATCCATGCTGTGCTTGCACTGGCTGCGGGTGCTTTTATCGTGGCCCAATACATCCAGCCGCCGCCGCCAAAATTCGTCGCTCCACCTGCGGCCAAGATCAAAATCCCGCCACAGACACGCCAGCACCGCATGAATCTGGCTGCTCATGCTGGCCTAGCTTCGAAGCCCACCTTTAAAAAGCGCCTTGTCAGCCTGCGCCCCACCGCCTTTGCCCTGCCAGAGGCGCCCAAGATCAATTTTGACAGCAATCTTGTGCCTGACCCATCCACCATGGCCTCTACCATGATCAGCGGACTCACAGGCAGCGGTGGCACTGGGAATGGATCAGGTTTTGGCCTGGGCGGTGGTGGCGGGCTGGGAAAAGGACTCAGCAACTTCAGCTTCATGGGCGTGAAGGCTCAGGGGCAGCGTGTCGTCCTGTGCTTTGACGTCTCTAGCAGCGTGGTGAATAAGGCCGTCACCAGCGGCATGCCGCTGAGCAAAATCAAAGACGAGACCAACAAGCTCATCAACAGCCTGCCCTCAGGGGCACAGTTCGGACTGATTCAGTTCGTGCGAAATTATAAGCCTTTTAAAGAAGCACTAACACCCATGACGCCCGCCAATCGCGATCTAGCCGTGCAATGGATCGACACCGAATGGAAAGAAGGCGGACAGATGAATCGCGGGCAAAAAGGCGTGCTCAGCCCCGAGCCCAATGGCGTTGTGTGTGTGCTGGATGCCGCCTTTGCCATGAAACCAGACGTCATCTTCATCATCTCAGATGGCCAGTTCGAGCAGACTTACCCGAAAAATCAGCGCATCCCCAATGAGGTCTTGGAGTCGAAACTGAAAGAACTCCAGCCCGAAAAGATGGGAAAAGTCGCCGTCCACTTCATCGGCTTCCAAATGCGCCCCGACGACAAACAAGCCTGGGAAAGCATCGTCCGCCGCACCGGCGGGAAGCTACGTGAGATCAAATGAATCGCGGAGGCGATCCGAAACTTCAATATTTTGTTATTTTTTGAAGTAAGGTGTTTAAATTTTTGAGTGAAGCCTTGAACACCACAAACCCCTCATGATGAGTGGTTTAATCCGCCGATTTTCAGTCTCTCCAAATCAATGGCGCATCGAGATAATACAGAAATATTAAAATTTATAGTTGATATAGTCTTATAATTATGGTAATTAATGATATTATCAAAATAAGTATGCCTTTAGCGTTCTCATTCTTCTCCCACAAAACCGCCGCCCTGCCAGTTAAACCGCAGGCTGAAGACGGTGCTGGGATAAAGTGGACCCCGGACGTGAAGGTCAACGAATCTGCCTTTAATGCTGGCATTCAATCACCAGCGGACTCGTACAGTCCAAGCTCTTGGGATAGAGCAGATGCGCCCAGCAGCCTGAAAGGTGACGAAGAAACACACATCATCGAAAATAACCCAGTTCAAAGCCGCAAAGAAATATCGCTACCGGCGCGCCGAGAGGCAACCGGCTTCGCGGCAATGGTGGTGAATCAGAGTGAAAATGCTGCACCTCCTCTGAATCGACGTCCCAATACGCCCTTTCCGATTGCGCCAGAGAAGATTAACGAGGCGCTCTTTCCAGGTGCCCCGGTGATGACATCTCATGAAACATGGCATGCAGCAGAGCCGCAGGCGAGTGAAACATCGAGCTACGAATCCATCAAAGAAGAACTGCAGCATGAGATCGAGCAAGTGAAGGCTGACCTATTCGGAGCAGCAATGGGAGTGAGTGCACTCAAAGATCGTCTTGATGGCATGGAGTCCACTGTGGCCCACCAAGTCAGTTCTGCTGCAAACAGCCCTCTGTCGCGACAAGAAATGCAGGCATGGATGGCAGAATGGTTAGATCAAAATCTCCCAACTGCTCTGGAACGTGCCATTAGCCAGGCACAGCAAAAAATGACTGGGTCACTCAGCACCCAAGACTTCTTTCGTCAACCCGTCCGCTTTGCTCCAGCGGACCGATCTACCGCCTTGATTCACCCACCAATCATCCTCGCCTCCACTCCTCTATGAACTCACTACGTGTCCGCATCCTTCTCCCTCTGATGCTATTAGGCTGGCTGCCCGCCATTGGCGCAGCACGCTTCATGGGCCAGCCGCTCGAATGGTTTTTCAGTGCTCAGGGATTCATCCTGCTCGCCGGCGTCTTCATCGGGAGCTACCTTGTTTCTGGCTGGGTCCTGCGGCCCGTGCTCTCGGTGATGAATGCCACCGCCTCAGTGATGCGTGGTATTCCACCTGTCAAAGAAGTGTCTGAATGGCTACCGCAAGATTTCTGGAAGCTGCGCTGCGATATCAACATGCTCTTTGCGAAACATCGCCAATCTCTCAATGCAGCGGAAACTCACGCTAGCCAAAGCGCTCAGCGTCTGATGAATGCAGAGCGTCTGCTGCGCGAAGCCTTCACTGCCCTGCAGGGTATCTTTGCTGCTAGTGACGAGGGCGTCGCGGTGGTCGATGCTGGGGGCAAGATCATCGCCTCAAACTCCAAGCTGGACGAGTTTCTCGGCAAGCCGCTTGAAGAAGTCGGCGGACGAGATGTCAAACACCTCATGCAGGCCATATCTGAGCGCTTCATGGAATCTGATAAAATGCTTCAGTGGGTCAACAATACAGAAACAAATCCTCAGCTGCATGATCAGATCGAAGCCGAGACGGCTGATGGCAAGCAACGAATCTTCAGCATGCGTACAGCACCGATGCAGACCGAAAGTGGTGAAGTGATCGGACGCCTCTGGATGCTCCGTGATTGCAGTGAAGTGCGTGGCTTGCAGAAACAACTGCGCGAATCCCAGAAAATGGGCACCATTGGGCAGATGGCTGGTGGCATCGCGCATGACTTCAACAACATGCTCACCGCCATTCGTGGCAATCTTACCTTAGCAGAACTCTCCTCTGGTGGTGCAGCTAGCCCTGATGTGCGTGACAAGCTGCAAAATGCCAATCACGCCACTCAGCGTGCTGCTGATCTGGTAAAGCAACTTCTCGGCTACTCACGCCATACACAGGGCAATCAACTCCGTAAGGTGACCAACCTGAAGAAGCTGCTCGCCGACGTGCAAAACATGCTCAAACACAGCATGGACCCCCGCATCTCCATCCGCGTTCGCGCCGGTATGGATGCCTCCTTTGCCAGTGCAGATGCCACCCAGCTAGAGCAGGTCATGCTGAATCTCTGCCTCAATGCCCGTGATGCCCTGCCAGACACCAATGGCATCATCGAGATCGGTATTGAGAACGTCATGCATCGCTCTCCTAACGGCATGGAAACAGGTGAGTTTGCCATGATCGCCATTCGCGATAACGGTCACGGTATCTCCGAAGACATGCGTCACCGCATCTTTGAGCCTTTCTTCACCACCAAAGATCCTGGTCGTGGCACAGGACTCGGACTCAGCATGGCTCAGGACATTGTCCGCGAGCACGGCGGCTGGATTGAATTTGACAGTGGGAGATGGGCAGCAAGCTCTCGACATCATCATGCGTAGCGGAGAAAAGATCGAAGCCTTGCTATTAGACATCTACATGCCGAAGCTCAGTGGTCGCGACACCTTCAAGCAGCTCCGTGCCGCTGGCAATGACCTGCCCGTGGTCGTCTGCTCCGGCTTCGTCATTGATCCAGATGAATTCACCATCCTCGGTGAAGGCCGCTGCCCGCCCGTGGACATCATGCTGAAGCCTTACGCGCTGGAAGCACTGAGCAAATCAATGGCCAAAGCCATCAAGACCGCCCAAGACCCTGACGCCTTTGCCCGACAGATGGCCCCTGTCATGGCCGCCTAAAAATCCCCCAACAGCCAAACCCAAAACCCCAAAGCATCGGAGAGCACGTCTTTCCGATGCTTTGTTGTCTTTGGGGGAATTGGAGCGAATTAGGTCTTCATTCTGGATAGGATGGCCCGAATACAGTCCAGTGCCTCTCGATAGGTTGGAATAAGAAATGTGTAAGGTACATTCGAGATGGCCTCTTCGATGGCAGTTTCAGTGATAATCCCGATTTGAATCATCAAAGCCACATGCTCGAAATCCTTTGGGCGGCGAGCATCCAACTTATTCATAACGATGTCCATGGGTGCCAGGCAAAGTGCTACGACCCCGTCGATCTCGAGGCAGTGTGCTCGCTCCCGCCAGCCTTCGGCTAAGCGGTCAGTTAGTAAAGATTCACCTGCGTGCTCAATGTAAAAGCCATGAGCTAAGCTGAACTCAGATTTGATACCAAGCTTCTCGTCAAATTCCTTCAACCCAAGAAATCCACCCTCCTGAGTGATACCAACATCAAAGTCCACCGTCCGCAGCAACTCCGCAGAATCAGGTGCCCAAGCAACAAGTGCACCTCGACCACCTATGACAAGTTCCAGGCAACCCGTGACTTGCTTAACACCGCGAATGGCAATTTCCAGGTCTGCCGAATCAAGGCTGCGTTGGAGCATAGTCCTGGTAAAAATGGTTTTCCGGCAAGGGTGGCCGCATCAGATAAAAGGGTGAGGATGATAGCAGCTCTTGCTCACCTTGCTCATCTGCAAGCATTGCTAACACTTGACTGAATCCGCCCTTTTCAAAAATCTGCGCCCATCTTTCTGGAATCCAGTGCAAGTTTGGGCGATCTGCATACTGGGACAATAGTTCTTGGTTTCTTGCCACCGCAGCAAAGTAATAGCCTGGATATTTCAAAAGCTGATCCGCCGTATCTTGAGCATTCTGCCTCTCACGACGGCGCAATATCTGTAGGTCAGCTTGATGGCGCTGCCATCGAAGCTGGAGATCGTTGGGCAAAGAATCGAGCTGCACAGTCATTATTGTAGTTTATCATTCGTCACTGCCAACGCAAGGCAAGACCATGAGCCGTCAAACTGACACACATAACAGGCCATTTTATGCGCACTCTGTGTCAATCCCGCACTTTAGGCCTTCTCTTGCAGAGACAAACTTCTTCACTTGCGCTGACCGATCCTCTCTCAACTATCGACCATCATGTCCGTCGTTACATTAGGCCTGATCCAGGGAACTACCTTCGCCAGCCAGGCTCAAAGCCTGGCTCGGCATGACGTGCTCATCCGTGAAGCCGCTGCCAAAGGGGCTCAAATCATCTGCCTTCAGGAGATGTTTAACATCCCCTATTTCTGCACACGTCAGGACCCAGCATTGTTTGATTTAGCCGAGACCATTCCCGGTCCCACGACGGATCACATGAGCGCTCTGGCCAAAGAACTCAGCGTCGTCATCATTGCCTCCCTGTTTGAAAAGCGTGGCCCTGGTCTCTATCACAACACCGCCGCCATCATCGATGCAGACGGCACGTATTTGGGTAAATACCGAAAGATGCACATCCCGCAGGACCCAGGCTTTGAAGAAAAATTCTACTTCACTCCAGGCGACCTTGGCTACCGCGTCTGGGATACCCGGTTTGGCAAGATCGGAGTGCTCATCTGCTGGGATCAATGGTACCCTGAAGCCGCACGCCTGAGCGCACTCGCTGGTGCCCAGATCCTCTTTTACCCCACCGCCATCGGCTGGCTCAGCTCCGAAAAAGCAGAACTTTGCAAAGCCCAACACTGCGCCTGGGAAACCGTCCAGCGCGGTCATGCCGTGGCCAATGGCTGCTTCGTCGCCGCCGTCAACCGCACTGGCGGCCAAGACGACACCGAATTCTGGGGTCAATCCTTCGTTGCAAATCCTTATGGCGAAATAGTTGCCAAAGGCAGCATCGAGCACGAAGAAGTTGTCCTTGTGACTTGCGACCTCCAAGAAGTGGAAGATTTCCGTCGAATCTGGCCATTTTTCCGTGATCGTCGTATTGACACATACGCGCCCCTGACCAAACGCTATCTAGATGAGTAAAGGATACCCCAAGAACTACCGCCTCCCTGCCGAATTTGAAACCCAAGAAGCCATCTGGCTCTCTTGGCCCTCAAACAAAGAGAGCTGCCCAAAAACCTTCCACAAGCTTCAAGATAAGTTTGGGGAAATCGCCAGCACCATTTCACGCTATGAGCGCGTGCGCATTAATGCGCCCATGCTCAGCCACATGAACATCCGCCTCAGCATCGCCGACAATGAAGGCGATCTCAGCCAAGTGGATATCTACGAAAACGTCACCAATGACGTCTGGTGCCGCGACCACGGACCGATCTTCATCAAGCACAACGAGACCGGCCAAGTCGCCATCACCGACTGGAAGTTCAACGCCTGGGGCGGCAAATTCCCCTATGA
>JAPLUM010000043.1 GCA_026397605.1 Verrucomicrobiota bacterium
AAGGCATAGGTGGTTATCGTGATGCTTTCAGGCTGTAGTCCCTGAGCTTTACTCAAATTCAGGTAGCTGATGAACTCATTAAGCACGATACGCTCCCCCAGGATGCTTCCGACGACTTTGCAGTCCTGCCAAGGCACGCCCATCAGCCAGGCAAAGGGAGCATTGAGCCAACCAAGTGCGGTCTGCATCGGTTTGGCATCCTGTATGCCGACCCACTGCAAGGACACAGACAGCAGATAGTTTACCAAAGCTACCGTCGCGACAAAGGCGATTAGCATGGCCATGACGTTGATGGCGAGTTTCATGCCATCGCTGGCCCCACGACATAGGGCATCGATCCCATTCACGGTCTCTCGTTCCATTTGGCGCTGAGTACCGCTGGAGGTATCACTGATCTCCGTTTCTGGCAGCAGAATTTTGGCCATCATCAGTGCTGCTGGGGCGCTCATGACTGAGGCCGTCAGTAGATGCCCAGCCGAGATGCCAAAGGACACGTAAGCAGCCAAAACACCTCCTGCGATGGTGGCCATTCCACCGACCATGAGCGCCATGAGCTCGCTGCGCGTCATGGTAGCAAGGTAGGGCTTAATGACCAATGGAGCCTCCGTTTGCCCCATGAAGATATTGGCCGCAGCAGCCAGGCTTTCACTGCCGCTGGTCCGCATCAATCGCCGCATAACCCAGGCGACAGCACGCACCACGACTTGCAGGATGCCATAATGATACAGCAAAGAGGATAACGCCGACACGAGCACGATGGTCCCCGTCACAGTGACGGCAAACATAAAAGCATTATCAGAGCCCCACTTCTCAGCTAGTAACTCACGGTTGGCCAGCGGCCCAAAGACCATGGAGACACCTTCATTGGCAAATCCTAGCAGCCGACGAAAAATCCCATCCAACTGACCAAAAAACCAGGCCCCAGCCGCTGTCCGAAGAATGAGCCAGCCTAATAGGAACTGAAGACTGAGACCCGCCACGACCGAACGCCAAGGGAAAAGGCGACGGTTTTCAGAGAGCACCCAGGCGAAAAAGAGAAAGACTGTCAATCCAATGAAACTAGTCATGAGAAACAAGTCGGTAGCTATAAGTGAACCACTAAGGCATCAAAACTACTGGGCTGAATGTCTAGAATCCGGAGCCGTCTGCTGTATCTTGTTTTGCTCGTTCACATGATACCAATCGTCAGCGGACATATCTCTAGCGTGCATTCGATCCTTAAAAGTAATACCAGCCACAAAGCAGGCCACATCAGCTACCAAAACAACCATAGCAATGCGGATACCCCAGGTCTTGAGAATCTCGTCGATGACTTTGTTCTTATTGACCGAAAATTGCTCGGTCTTGTAGAACGTAGACTGAAATAGCCTTCTCCATTGCCGAGGTTCACGGGCAATGCTGAACGTCCACACAAATAGCGCGGTGAGCACAATGCAGGCGATCTGGTATCGGAGGGGAAAGTTGTCTTCCATTTCAGGAGGCTGGTCGAAAAACCAGCACCACTTAAATCGGTGAGAAGCCAATGGCAATCACAGAATTGTTCAGGAACGTAAGAATTGATCGGCCGAGGGCACACTGCCCAAGGTGCTGATTCTCACTCGACCATTGGCCGCCAAGTGACTCAGCATGTGCCAAGCATCCTCAGGATCAATGCCAATCTGCCCAGCTAGGGCATCTGCCGTGATTCCAGGTCCTGAATCCGGCAATGAGGCCAAAACTTGTCCCATTTGCTTCAAGAAATCCGTGGCGGCCTTCTTTCCAGCCTCGACACCAGGCTGGTGATAGGCATTCACGTTCACCAGAGTGGCATAAAAGC
>JAPLUM010000399.1 GCA_026397605.1 Verrucomicrobiota bacterium
CTTTGGCCGTGATCATCATCCGCGCTGTTTCAGTGCCTGGTTTGCAGGCGGTGGAATCAAAGCGGGTAGCACCTATGGCGAGACCGATGATTTTGGCTATAACACTGTCAAAGATGGCCTGCACATCCACGACTTCCATGCCACGCTCATGCATCTGCTTGGTATTGATCACGAACGCCTGACCTACAAATTCCAAGGCCGACGCTATCGCCTGACTGACGTGCATGGTCACGTCGTCAAGGGTATCCTAGCTTGATCACTTCCTACCCACGTAAACAAAAGCTGGTGGCACATTGGCCCAGACGACACGGCTTGTTTCTACGCCGGGTAGATTTTGATGCAGCAGCTCGCGGAAGCGCTGACCGCTCGGCATGCGGTGAAAGCCATAATAGGCAAACGTGGCAAAGCGTCCGCTGGGGGCTAGATGCGGCAGGACATTTCCCAGAATAGCCTCTTGTAGAGAGCGCGGAAAAGCAGTCCAGGGCAGGCCACTGATGATCACATCGATCGGCTCACGATCCTTCAGATAGGTGGAAAAATCAAACTCTTGAGCCCCTGCAACCTCAAAGGTCATATCCGTGAAGCGCTGACGAAGTTGTGCGGCAAAGGTGGTATTGATCTCGATCCCCAGATAAGCGCTGTCCTTGGACCGGGAATCCTGGATTGCTTTTGTCAGGGCACCTGTGCCGGGCCCTAGCTCCAGAATATGGCGTGCTTTAAAGACCTCGGCTGACTCCACCATGCGTTCCGCTAGGGCAGGACTAGACGGGGCCACCGCGCCCACGGTCTTCCAGTTGCGAGTGAATTCTTGGAGAAAGGTGACGGCTGACATGAAGCCTTTAAGCTAAGTGAAGATTATTATCTGGCAAGCTTCTGTGTTTTTGAACATTTCAGGAGAAAAGATTGCCAAATGGCCTGATTGTTTCTCTGTCACTGTCTCGTTCTCTCTCATGTTGATCCCGCGCATCGTATGTTTATTAACCATTGTCTGCTTGTTAAGCAGTTGTCAGTCCACGGGCAGCTATAAAATCACTTTGAAAGACGGGCGGCAGTATCTCTGCAAAGGCTCTCCCGACTTCATCGGAAAGACGGGTTACTATCGTTACAAAACCTTTCAGGACAGAGATGCCATGCTGAGAGCGGATGAGGTGCTCATGATCGAGGAACAGGGCACGTAATCATGGTAATGGATTCGCTTTCGCAGGCACGACAACCGCTCGTTTTAGCCTCCCAATCACCGCGTCGTGTCGAGCTGATGACAGAGGCTGGGTTTGAGTTTCAAATCGTTGTCCCAGATGTCGAAGAGGCCTATGATGCCAGCCTCACGCCTGAAGCCTTAACGGTGGAAAATGCGCGTCGAAAAGCTGTCGCTGGCGCGCAAATGCACCCCGATGCCCTTGTCATTGGCGCAGATACTCTGGTTTATGTCGATGGCATCCCACTTGGCAAGCCCAAGGACATGGAGGAGGCGTTGCAAATGCTGCGGCAGCTCTCTGGTCGTGCCCATGAGGTCTGCACCGGAGTCTATCTCGCCCACTCGGGCGGGACTCAGGGCAGGGGACTACATGGTGTCACCCACGTCATTTTTCAGACCCTGAGCGACGATCAAATCCGTGCTTATCACGCTAAGGTGAATCCTTTGGACAAAGCTGGAGCCTACGGCATCCAGGAATGCGGAGAGATGATCCTCAGCAGTTACGACGGCTCATGGACCAATGTGATGGGGCTTCCTATGGAACATCTCGTAGAGGCGCTGGCGGAGTTTGGTGTTGTGCCTGTGCTGGTGTCTCCGTGAAAAAATCGACGCGCGGTGAGAATGACGAAGTTCAAATGACGAAGTGGGCCAGTCAATCAGCCTGGAGTAAGCGTTCGTGGTAGCAGTAGCCTAATTTTGAGTTTCACGTTTCAAGTTTCACGTTCCAAGCTCTGCTCTTCTAACTATTCAGAGGGGCGTACTCGAACGATATTCACACTGAGTCCGACTGAAAAGTGCTGCATTTTGTCAAGAGTTGCTGCCTGACTCCGTTCTCTGTGTCTCAATGCACATGCACAACGGAAGAATCGTGCCTTGTTTGCTATAATTTAGTTTCTCAATGCACCTGTTCACAGGAGCAGACTTGCGGTACTTGTTATCTCAATAATACTATGGCCGCCGAATCTCTGGATCGCCCTCACGGTGGAGGTGCTGGAAGTCACTGAGATTGATCGTGTAAATAATGTCCACGTTGGCTTTCCGAGCGGCGATCAGGTGCATGTAATCGTAAACGCCACCGCCACGCACGCCTTGTTTTCTAGCCAGTCTTAGTGCGGCTAGGAGTTCTCCGCTGCTTAGTTCAATGACTTGAACTCGCGGAAGGACTGTCTCGCTCATCAGCCGTGCCGCGAGATCGGCGTCCACCTTCACGCCGAGTTTGCCGCCAGTGAGTGTGGAAAACGTCTCCAAAAATGCATGAGCATAGACCCCATGACTGCCTTGCATAAGCAGGGCCAAGCATTCTGCGTGCCGGTCTTCATCGGGTGCAAGCGCAGCGACCAAGACGGAGCTGTCCAGAAGAGCGTTCATTTGCGTAGCGCCCGTTCTGCTAGATCATCACGGTCCGCACGAATAGCTCCTGCAGCATCCATTTTGATCCCTAGCTTGGGTAGCAACAAAACTCCATTCTCACTCACTCCTTCTGTGATGATGGGAACGTCCTTCACAAGTTCGATCCGGTCCGGCGTCACCTCAGCACGTAACCTGACGCCTGGTTCCACACCAAAGACTCGTTTCAGAGCATCGGGTAAATTGATATGCCCTGCGGCGTCAATGGTAAGAGTCGTTATCATAGCGCTAGAGTTAACCGCGTCGAAGAGGCCGTCAATACAAAGTCGCCTCGCCTACGGCCCAGCTTCCGAAGGTGATGGAAGCTGATTTTCAACCCATTTTTGCCCGCCCATGTTTCTGCCTTCACGGCTTGAAGATTAAGGCAAAAAGATGTGCGGGCAAAAACATGGAGTTTTCCTCATGTCCATTCATGAGGGCAGGTTCCACTTTCTTTTTTTTTACCGCTAATGAACGCTGATTGCCGCCAATGGTTAAAGCTGAAGAGCTGTCCAATCCAATCCTGATGAGGAAGGCATGAAGACAGGAAATGAGCGTTTATTGGGTTTTTATGAGCGGTTAAAATCTCTCTTCGGTCATCTCGGCGGTTTTCTAAACTCTTGCGGTGCTACATTTCTGGTAACTGCTGAGTTGGACTATTTTTTGTCCGCCCATGTTTCTGCCTTCACGGCTTGAAGATTAAGGCAAAAAGATGTGCGGGCAAAAAGATGGAGGCTTCCTTTGCTGAAATGACAAAGAGGGCCTGTTAATCCTAAAAACCAGTTTCAAGTTTCAGGTTCCAGGTTTCACGTTTCACGTTGGTACACTCAAAAAGTATAGGGTGCTACAGTCGCAAAGCGTTGGTTTTTATGTCATGAAACTAGAAACCTGAAACATGAAACAGGTTTTCAGCAGGATTCGTCATTGAACTGCTGGCTCTACAGCTTTTGCGGTGCCGACTTTCCTGCCGCTCACTCCGCGCTGCGCACGGCATCTAGCGTCAGCTGCCACTGCTCCTCACCGCGCCAGGAATTCCGCTGCACACGCATGGCTACGTCCCAGGGTGGTTTGGGTAGGTCATGAAGGGGGGCGTTGAACCAGCGAGCTTCCATACTAGCGCCATCTTGGGATAGCATCACCCGGAGATGCTTCTCTTTCATGAGGCGGCCTGGTAGGCGCGGTGTGACGCGTTTGCAGAGAAAAATGGGCTCTGAATTCCGCTGGCCGAAGGGCTCCATGAGCCGGAAGTTTTGCAGAAACTCGATGCCCAGATCACTCAGCTTCACTTCAGCATCCAGTTCTAAGACAGCGGTCAGGTTTTCGTCTGTCAGAGCCTTGCGCGCGGCTTCGCAAAAGGTGGTGCGGAAGATTTCTAAATTGGCCTCAGTGACTGAGACACCGGCTGCCATAGCATGACCGCCACCACGCAGGATGTGCTCTCGGCAAATATCGATCGCTTCAACCAAAGAGAACCCTGGGATGCTGCGTCCGCTACCTTTGCCGACGCCGTTTTCATCAAAGGAAAATAGGATGGTGGGTCGGTTCACAAGGCGTGAAAGGCGAGAGGCTACAATGCCAACCACACCTGGATGCCAGTTCCGTGAGCCGAGGACTACGGCATGATGCTGATCCATGCTTCCCATGGCCAGTAGCATTTCCTCGGCCTCATTATAGACGGCTAGCTCCACGGCCTGACGGTCACGATTGTGATTCTCCAGCTGGCTGGCGTATTCAGCGGCCATCATGGGATCATCAGCCAGTAACAATTGCAGCGAGGTGAAAGCTGTATCCAGACGACCTGCGGCATTCAGTCGTGGGCCGAGTCGGAACCCTACATGATGCGTTTGAATAAAACCCTCGACGCCTGCGGTGAGTTTTAGCGCCTTGAGGCCGATCCGCTCCGTCTGTGCCAGAGCCTCCAGCCCGCGACGAACGAGCAGTCGGTTTTCATCAATCAACGGCACCAGGTCTGCTACGGTGCCCAGGGCCACGAGATCCAGGGTTTCCTTCAGATCAAAGGTCTCCAATCGGCGCGTCTTCATCAGCGCATGGGCTACTTTAAAGACCAGTCCTGCGGTGCAAAAGTAGTGATAGTCGTCACCCAGCTTCGGATTCACGATGGCCATACAGGGGGGGCGGCCTTCTGGGGCTAGCTCGTGGTGGTCAATGATCACACAATCGATGCCCTGATCCTGTAGCCAGGTCAGTTCTTTGATCGAAGTCGTGCCACAATCCAGCGCCAGCAGTAGGTCAGGCTTTCCGAACTCCTCGATCAATCGAGTGAAACCGTCCAAGCTCAGTCCATAGCCCTCATCCATGCGAGAGGGGAGAAATAGATGCGGCTGTACCCCGTAGGCGCGCAGCGTCAGGCACATGAGTGACATGGATGTCACACCGTCAACGTCATAGTCGCCATAAAGCGCCACCTTTTGGCCCTGATCTACGGCCTGAAGGATGCGCTCAACTGCCTGCGGCATTTCGGGTAGCACGAGCGGATCACCCAGACTTGCCAGTTTTGGCACCAGGAAATCGCGGATTTGTGTCGCCGATCTGAATCCTCGCTGGGAAAGCAGGACCGCTAGAATGGGGTGCAGACCGGATTCTGAGGCCACATCTGCCGCGCACTCAGGCACTGGCTTGAGCAGCCAGCGCGGAGGGCGGGTGTTTGGGAGTGGGATTTCAGAAGTTAAGGCCATGATCAGTGTGTAAGCTCCTTGTATGCAGCACATGCGTAGGCTAGTCAAAGCATCCCTCTCATTCATGGTCATCTCTTCCACTTCTTCTCTGTCTGGACGCCTCTGGTTAGGCAGCATGGGCCTGTTTTTGGCCCTGGCAGGAATCGTCTTCACTTGGGTGCTATGGACCGCTTGGCAGCGTGCTGAGGAGACGCGACGCTGGGCACCCACGCCCTGCCGCATCATTTCCAGCCGCCTGGGGAAAGAGCAGCCGACACCGAATTCCAATACCGCCTACAGAGCGGAGGTCCGCTACAGTTACACCTTTGCCGGCAGTCCCATGACGGGCAGTCTCATCAAGCGCGTCAATTCCCCCAGTCAGCATGATGACGTGGCCAGGAAAAAACTGGAGTACTATCCAGTCGGCGCTGAGCTCACCTGCTACGTGAATCCCGCCAAACCCGATCAGGCCATCCTCAAGCACGACAGCCGCGCGCCCCTGTATTCCATTTGGTTCCCCATCCTTTTTGTCGTCGGCGGGCTTGGCATGGCCTGGAATGCGCTTTTCAAAAACAAAATCAGCCCAGTCCAAGCTCCGACCGCACCTTCTTTGTGAGAGAGGCTACGACCAGCGCATAAGAGTGGTCGATCAGCTCCTGAATCAGCTTCGTCTGCACTCGTCCGCCTAGCGTCACCGTATTCCAGTGGCGTTTATTCATGTGATAACCCGGCTGGATTTCCTCATAGCGATCCCGCAGTTCCTCGGCCCGATCAGGATCACATTTCAGGTTCACTGAATGTGGGTATTCCTCTGGCGTCGCTAGGGCAAACATCTTCCCGCCCACTTTATAAACTAGCACATCTGGCCCAAACGGCACCGTCTCCTCCACCTGCGGCAGGGAAAGGCAATAGGCACAAAAATCAGCGAGAGTCATGGCCAGAGGTATGGCATGAAGCTGGGGAGTGGGAAAGCACAAACCTAGATTTAAGCTGGACTGAGCTGCTCCGCGCACTCCTCCGCTGGGTAGGTCCAGATCTCACTCAGGGTGGGGTGATAGTGCGGGATGGTCATGAAGTCCTGCACAGTCGTCCGATGATGCATGGCCACGACGACCTCATGGATCAGCTCTGTGGCCTGCGGTCCCACACAGGTCGCGCCGAGGATCTCGCCCGTCTGGCGGTTGGCCAGCATCTGCACAAAACCTGCCGTTTCACCCATAACCATGCTTTTTCCATGATCCGCAAAAGGGTAGCTTGCTGTGACGAAGGAAATATTTTGCGCGACCAGTTCAGTCTCACTGGCACCCACGGCTGCCACTTGTGGGTGGGAGAAAACGCCAAACATCAACAGGCGATAATCCATCACTTCAGAGACGACTTCCTGTTTGAGAAAGCGGGCTGCATTCCGTGCGGCGATCTCGCCCTGTTGGATGGCCACATGCACCACATCCAGCGGGCTGCACACATCACCTGCGGCAAAGATATGCGGCTGAGTGGTCTGCATCGTGGGGCGGACCACGATTTTATGGTGGCTCACAGAGACATGCGCGGATTCCAGATCCAGGCCCTGGGTCGCGGGCTTGCGGCCCATGGCTACCAGAACTTGATCCACCGTCACGCTGCGCTCGTGGTCGCCATGCCGATACTCAAGGTGCTTGCGGCCATGACTTTCGCTGACGCGATGAATCTTGGTGCCAAGATGACAGGTGATGCCCCGCTTTTCATAGGCTTTTTCGATCACCTCACTGCAAGCTGGATTCATCCCAGTAAGGAATTGTTCACTACGCTGAATCAGCGTGACGTCACGGCCGATTCCCTCCAGGTAATGTGCCATTTCTAGGGCTATCGCGCCGCCGCCTAGGACTGCGAAGCTTTGCGGTAGTTTTTCAGCATCCAGGATGTCATCGCTGGTCCAGTAACCTGTATCCGCGAGACCAGGAATCGGCGGCACCTGGGCGACTGAGCCTGTGGTGAGGCAAAAGCTACGCCCAGTGACGGCGAAAGAAGCGCTGCCATCTCGGGGCACCACGCGGATCTCATGGGCTGAGACAAACGACGCGTGACCGCGATACAGGACAAACCGGCCATCCTCCAGCTGCCCTTGTCGATAATCTGCAAATTCCGCGATGAGTTTCCGCTTTCGGTCACGAATCGCGCTGACGTCCACTCCGAGCGGTTGGGCTTTCAGACCAAATTCTGCCGCATTACGAATGGCCAGATAGCGGTCAGCCGACTCGATGAGAGTCTTACTCGGCATGCAACCGCGCAGAATGCAAAGCCCGCCCAGTTCCTCGGCACCATCCACGACGGCCACGCTCAGTCCTGCTGAGTGAGCTGTTCGTGCCGCCGCGTAGCCCGCACTGCCACCGCCGATCACAATGAAGTCAAAGTTTGTATTGCTCATATCTGACATCAATGGGGTGATCGGTTCTGGTGACTGAAAGGCGTAAGGCGCGGGATCTTATTTCCCGAGCACCTCACGTAGCACTTCAATGCAACGCTGGTTTTGCGGCATGGTGCCGACGCTGATGCGGACCCAGTCGGGAAGTTTATAGGAGGCCATGGCGCGGACGATGATGCCTTTGGTCATCATGGCTTTAAAGACAGCATTGCCATCTCCTACATTGACCAGAACAAAGTTGGCATAACTCGGAATGTAGCTCAGACCCATAGCGGCAAATTGGTCCTGCAAGTAGGCGCGGCCTTCGTCTGTGATGGCCTTGGTTTTGTCTTGGTGCTCCTGATCTAAAAGACCAGCGAGCGCGCCTGCCTGGGCAATCGAATTGATGTTAAACGGTTGCCGCGTGCGCTGAAGGATGTCGATCAGCTCTTTGTTGGCGATGCCATAGCCGACGCGTGTTCCGGCAAGTCCCTGGATCTTCGAGAAGGTGCGCAGCACGACCACATTCCTACCTTCCCGCACATACTTGAGGGTGTCTGGCGCTTGGTCGAGGAATTCATAGTAGGCCTCATCAAACACGACGACAACATGCGGCGGCACTTTGGCCATGAACCGGTCGATCTCTTCCTGAGTTACCAGGGTGCCTGTCGGATTGTTTGGATTGGCGATGAAGATTTTCTTCGTGCGTGGGGTGATCGCCGCCGCCATGGCATCCAGATCATGGACGTAGCCTGGGTCATCCACTTCGATGGTCTCTGCGCCGAAGACTTTGGCCATCAGTTTATAGACCAAAAACGCGTGCTTGGCCGTGATGATATTGTCTCCTGGTTGCAGAAAGGCGTGGCCGATGAACTCGATGATCTCATTGCTGCCGCAGCCGATGATGATGTTACCCATCTCTAAGCTGAACTTTTCAGCCAGAGCATTGCGCAGCTTCCATGATGCGCCGTCTGGGTAAATGTGAACATCCTGCACAGCATCACGCATGGCCAGAATCGCTTTCGGGCTGGGTCCCAGAGGATTCTCGTTGGAGGCCATCTTGATGATGTCCTCAGGCCTCAGCCCCAGTTCACGTGCCACATCTTCGATGGGTTTTCCGGGTTCGTAAGCGACGAGGTCTTTGAGCTGTGGGTTGGCGTAGTTCCAGATGGACATGGTGGGAAAGGTGGCGCTTTTCTTCGACCTGATTACGCCTTCTGGCAAGCCTGAGACGGTTTTGATCCATCAGAAATAAGAAAACTGGCTGCCAGCAGCCAAAAGGAAACAATCTAGACAGTTGCGATTCTGCGTCTCTGCATTCATATTGAAGGTCACTTTCCATCATGCCCGTTGCAGCGCTGACATGCCCTCACTGCGAGACACCTGTAGAAATTCAGGTGACGGCGGTGACGCGTTCACGTCCCTGCCCGAATTGTGGGAAGACGATCATGCTGCAAGTGGCAGGCCGGGAAAGTAAGACGAAGCGGAAAGCTTTGCTCGTGGGGCCTACCTCGCCGACAGACACGATGGAGAAGCCCGAAATCTCCTTTGAGCCGCAACAGTTGCCGGGAGATGCCTTTGAGCGGATGTGTGCCGACCCTCAGATCCTGCGGATGCGGCGTTTATTCTACGGCTCTGTTGGCACCATTTTGGGATTGATTCTCATTGCCTCCACTTTGCAGTGGATGGGTGTTTGGAAAAGTGCCCCTCAGACTGCTGCACCCGTGATTGTGGATCAGAACGCGGAGGTCCGTCATATCGAAGAGGCAGTTCCTCCTAAGCTGGCGGTCGATATACCAGACAAAGGAATCAAAGCTGCTCCGGTGACGTCTGCGGTGAAAAAACTGAGCTTCACCTCGACTCTGAAAAAAGATGAGACCATGCCTCTTACTTCTGAGCCGCGCTTGGTCTTGGAGAAATTTTTGGCAGCGAATACCATTGAGGAGCGAATGAAGTTGGTCGCCAATGCGACCGCTTTAGAAGAGCCGTTGCGCCACTATTATGAAAAGCATCCGGCAGGTGCCGTGCCCTATGAGGAGATTGAGTATGGTCTGAAAAGTCAGGAGAATTTCACCGAGTTTCGGGTGGTATTAAAGGATGGCACGAAGCGCTTCGCAGCCGTTGTGCCGACACCTGATGGCCCCATGGTTGATTGGCCAAGTTTTGTCGCCCTGGGAGACCTGGACTGGGAGCAGATGAAGCAGACCCATCCGACAACGCCTGTTTTGATGCGTGTGTTAGCAGCGCCTGCGACCAATTTCACTGGGCATTTCAGTGACGCGGACTCTCTCCGCTGTGTGCAGTTGGTGCCGGCCGGCAATCCCTCTGCATCCCCTGTGTATGGCTATGTGCCTCGTGGCAATGATCTTGAAAGGCAGATCGACTATCACTTACGCAGTGCTGGCGGTGAACTGGCTCCTCTGACCGTGAGGATTTGTTATTCAACTGAATCGACGGGGAAT
The DNA here is from genome assembly GCA_026397605.1 of Verrucomicrobiota bacterium. Lineage (GTDB taxonomy): Bacteria > Verrucomicrobiota > Verrucomicrobiia > Verrucomicrobiales > Verrucomicrobiaceae > Prosthecobacter. The sequence continues at coordinate 10,099 of JAPLUM010000399.1, forward strand.
GATCAGGCCTGGATCACCGAGTTAGTCGTTTCAGGTTGGGTCACGGCTCTGGCTGGCACAGCTGGTGAAGGCGAGTGAGCTTTTTGGTGTGGCAAAAAAATGTGAAAAACTTTTTTTGTAACTGCAAGAACTTCTAAGAGCGGGCGTAATCTCCCACGCAAGACAACACTATCCGCACATAAAACGCCATGAAAATGCATCCCAATTGCCAAGGTAACCATCTCGATCTCCGCTCAGGGGTCAGTCGTCGTGACTTCCTCTACGCAGGAATGCTCGGTGGACTTGGATTGACTCTGCCAGACATGCTTCGCCTCCAAGCTTCCACGGCTATGCCAGATGTGGAGACCTTTAAGCCCATCGCAGATTCGATCATCCATATCTATCTGCCTGGCGGTATGGCCCAGCATGAGTCCTGGGACCCAAAACCTTTTGCCAGCCCTGATTATCGTGGTCCTTACACCCCGATCAAGACCTCCATTCCTGGAGAATATGTCGGTGAGCAGTTCAAAAACATCTCCAAAATCATGAACAAGCTGACGGTGATCCGCAGCATGACTCACGGAGAAGCGGCCCATGAGCGTGGCACTCACAACATGTTCACCGGTTATCGCCCAAGCCCAGCGATCAAGTTTCCAAGCTTTGGCTCGGTGATTTCTCATGAGCAGGGCTCCCGCAATAACCTGCCACCCTATGTGGCTGTGCCAAACATGGTCGCCCCAGATCAGGGCACGGGTTACATGAGCAGTGCCTTTGGTCCTTTCGCACTCGGCAGTGATCCAGCTGACAAAGGATTTAGCGTGCGCGATCTGCTGTCTCCAAAAGACATCGACGAGAAGCGCTTTGATCGTCGCCGCAGCCTGCTAGGCACGGTGGATGACCACTTCCGCAGCATCGAAAAAGCCGACTCCATCACCGCCATGGATAGCTTCTACCAGGCCGCCTATGGCCTGCTTAGCAGCACTCAGGCCCGTGAAGCTTTTGACCTGAATAAGGAGTCCGATAAACTTCGTGACGAATACGGTCGTAACACAGCCGGTCAGCGTTTCCTTCTAGCTCGTCGCCTCGTCGAGTCCGGTGTGCGCATGGTTTCTGTGAACTACGGTAGCTGGGATCACCACAGCAACATCAAGAGCGCTTTTGATGGCCAGGCACCGAACTTTGATCAAGCCTTCGCTCGCCTCATCACCGATCTCTCAGATCGTGGGATGCTCAAAAAGACCCTTGTCATGGTTAGCTCAGAATTTGGCCGCACGCCGAAGATCAATGGCACCAATGGTCGCGACCACTGGCCACGCGTTTTCTCAGTCGCCCTCGCTGGTGGCGGTGTCAAAGAAGGCTACATCCACGGTGCCTCAGACGCGCTCGGCGGTGAGCCAGATCGCGACGCCGTTGGCCCAGAAGATCTCGCCCGCACCATGTATCGCCTCCTCGGCATCAATAGCGAAAAACGCATCGTCGCTGACGGTGGCCGCCCAATTGATATCGTCAATGGCGGTCGCATCATGAACGAGTGGATCGCGTAATTCGAGCCTACAGATTCAAACCGCAGCGGCGTGGAGCAATCCACGCCGCTTTTTGTTGCCTGTAGCTCGGTGCCGAAAGTGGAAGAGCCAGTACTTTTCTTGGTTCTTAATTCGGCCCCACGTACGGGGCGGTCGTGCAGTCTTCATACGCGGCGTGGACGCTGCCTTCCTTAGGCGGCGCTTTGAGGTAAGAACTACAACTGCTGCAGCAACACCTGCGCGGCTGATACTGCCGGCAGCTTCTTCATGGCGGCATCTTCCGTGATCTGTCGGAGGATCTGAGCGGCACGCTCTTTCTTGCCTTCTCGGCGATAAAGGTCCGCGAGATTGATCAAGGCACGGACTTTATCTGGAGCTAAGACATAGAGTGACTCGGCATGCTCAAGTAGCTCGATAGCCTCTACATTCTTTCCCTCACTGGCTGAGAGCATGGCGGTCAGCTCTAGCAGGTGTGGTTTACTCCGCGTCTCGGCCATTTCAGTGAGTGTCTTTTTCAGTTCCCGGCTGTCAGTGCCGGGGAGGCGTCGTGCAGTGCCCTGATAGAGGGCATAGTCACGTGCCCGCCCTTCTCCCATGCTTGAGCCGGGTCCTTTGGCATAAGGGCGATACAGAGGGTCACCGCAGACGACATTCATCCAGGAAAGGACTGGGGTGGCATTCCAGGAGGACTCGACGAGCGTGTAGCCTTCTAAAAGACGTTTATTCAACACATCAAAGTGTACGGTCAGGCTCAGGTAGGGCTCAAAGACATTTCCCAAAGCGGCCGCAGCCCCCTGACGCAGCAGCGGCCCCACCCAATGCTGATCCGGGGCGCGGAGTGCCGCACCGCTGAAGCTGTGTAGATGGCAGGCAATAGCTCCGGGCATGAAGCGAAACGACGGGCTGGCAATGGCGCCACTCACGGTCGAGGAATACCAGCCAAAGTAGAGGGCTGTGTCAGGCAGAGGCCAGTGATCGGGAATCAGCGACTCTTCCTTATCAATAAAGACCGGAATGCCCTGCTCACGAAAGAGGATGGCACTGCGCGTGAGCCAGTCCTCGCCCTCTTGATAGGCCCCCGTTTTCTGAGCCAGGTCAATCACGGCACGACCACGCAGCCCGAGTTTCTCGGTGCTGATGGCATCATCGATCATCCTTTTCACCGTATCTGCGTCTGGCGCATCGAGGCGGCCAACCAGCATCAGGCCAGGTGTGCCCTGAAACATTTGAAAACGCATGTTCTGATCGAAGTAGGGATTGCGCAAAGCTCCAGCCAAGGGCTGTCTGGCTAAGCCCAGCAGACAAAGCTCACTGTCCACGCTGGCTTCATCCTCTTTGGCGTTCTGAGGATTCTGAGCATCCCGCCGGATCTGAAATGGAATGCCACGCATTAGAGCGACCACCCGCACGCTGGACTCCTCTACCACCATGGCGGGCACCTCTTTTCCTGACTGCGGATCTTTGACGTCTTTCCGTATCAGCTTCCACCAGCCTCGGCGGACAAATGTTTCAAACAGCGGCTTTCGGATCATCTGATCAAATTGCTGCCTCGACATGGAGTCGTCGATCGGACAATCCAAGCCAATCAAGTGATCCGCAGCAATGCCGCGCTTTTCGGCATAGTATTGTGCCAGTTCACGAGACTGCGAGTATTCGGGGTTATAGATCACCACCGTCTCACCCGATAGATCCAAGGCTGGTGCATCCTCCTCCTCCTGGGAGAATCCAGAAAGCAGACCACCTGTCAGCAGCAGAAGACCAAGCGTTAGCTTAGCCATCGTCGTATCCAAGTGCCGTTTGTGAGTCATCAATCCCATGTCAGTTCCAATCCATCATAAGCGATTTTTACGCCATCAGGCAACAGAGGTTCTTCCCGAGAGTGCATGATCTCACACTGAAGATGTGTGAAAAAAGTCCGCCTTGGCTTAATCAGGGCGTGAACGGCCAGAGCTTCCGTGAAATTCATGTGCGTCGGATGCTCCGTGTGGCGCAGGGCATCAATAATCAAAGTGTCCACTCCTTCAAGGGCAGCCATGGACTCAGGAAGAATGACTTTAGCATCGGGAATGTAGGCGCAGAGCTTCCAGCCACGACGAGTGAAGAGATAGCCAATGCACTCCACTTTGCCATGCTGAACAGGCAGCGGTGTCACCCTGGTCTCACCCAGATCAAAAGGCCCATCGATAGGCATGGGATCAGGCTTCAAGTAACCACGATACCGATTCTGACCATTGAAGGCGTAATCAAACATGCGGGCTAAAACATCCAAACAAGAAGGCAGTGCATACACCGGCATCGACACCTCCGCCGGGATGGTGAAGCGGCGTAATTCATCAAAACCCGTGACATGATCCATGTGAGGATGCGTGAACAAGGCTGCATCCAAATGGCGAATATTCGCCCGCAGACACTGGGTGCGGAAGTCAGGCCCAGTATCCACCACCCAGCTCAGCTCGGGCGTGCGGATCCAGACACTGGAGCGTAGGCGATTGTCCCGCAGGTCCGAACTACGGCAGACCTCACAGTCACAACCGATCATCGGGATACCGACAGAGGTGCCGGAGCCGAGAAAAGTGAGCGTAAAATCAGGTAAAGAAGAGGAAACCACGAATGAAGAGAGAATCAGTTTGCAGTTGTTCACGAAGGTTGGCAATCGTTTCTCAATCCGCCAACCCACTGTATCCTACTCCATGACAGAATCCTACCTCCAGCGCTTCGGCGGCATCTCCCGCCTTTACGGCGCTAGCGCCTTGCCCCGATTGCACGCAGCCCATGTGGCCATTGTCGGCGTGGGAGGTGTCGGCTCATGGGTTGTCGAGGCCTTGGCCCGCAGTGGAATCGGAGCGCTGACACTCATCGATATGGATGATGTCTGCATCACCAATACCAACCGCCAACTGCCTGCGCTAGCCCATACCCTTGGAAAAACCAAAGTCCAAGTGCTCGCTGATCGGGTCCGTGAGATCAATCCTGAGTGCCTCATCCATGCAGTGCCTGAGTTCCTGCTAGCCAGCAATGCTGACCGCCTCATGAGCCCAGGTTTTGATGTGATCGTGGATGCCGTGGATAGCACAGGCATCAAAGCCCTCATCATTGCCAAAGCACGCGCGCTTGGCATCCCCGTCATCGTTTCAGGCAGTGCTGGCGGACGCCGAGATCCGACAGCGATACGAGTGGCCGATCTGGGCATGGCTGGGGCAGATGAACTCATCAAACAACTGCGCCGTCGGCTGCGGGACGATCACGCCTTTCCTAAAAGCCCCGATGGGCTGGCCATGAACTGGGGCATCCCCTGTGTCTATTCCACAGAGCCTGCCATTTACCCACAGTCTGACGGCAGCTGCTCCACGGAACGAGAAGCTAGCGCCGAGCCTGGCCAGCGACTGGACTGCGCTGCTGGCTTTGGAGCCTCAACCATGGTGACAGGCAGCTTTGGGCTCACTTTGGCCAGCGTCGTTGTGAAGCAACTAACTCAATGACGCCTCTTTTCATGAACCCGCAGCAGATGCCCT
>JAPLUM010000350.1 GCA_026397605.1 Verrucomicrobiota bacterium
GCACGGAAATACGAATGCGCCCAGCGCTGTTCATGACATGAATATTCTCATGCTCAAGTGAGGCATGAATCTCACCGCTCTTCGGATGCTGAAAAGCGACAATACCAGAACCAGTGAACCGACACATCGTCTCCAACCCGAGCTCATGCAGACCAGCTTCGACTCGCTTTACCAACGGGTCAGCATGAGCGGCTATGTTGGCGATCCCTACGGAATCCAGATAGCGCAAAGAGGCATTCAGAGCGTAGAGCGCAACAAAGTTTGGCATACCCACGGAGAAGCTGGCTGCACCCGCTTTTGTGGTTACACGCTGGAAGCGATCCGCAGCAAAGGCATTCTCTACATGCAGCCACCCTCCGGCATGAGTAGTTAGACGTGAGGCGCTCAGCTCTGGGATACCAATGACGCATCCGCCATGGATGCCAAGCGTCCACTTGTGAGTGCTGGAAATGAGGATATCAGCGCCGTCACAATCGAGCACGATACGCCCAAACGCCTGGGTAATATCAACGGAGATGACAGCATTTGGGGCCAGTCTCCGCACGCTATCACGAAATGGCAGCCAGTCGATACGATGGCCGTTGTAAAAACTGACGAGTGACACCTGAACAAGCTTGGTGCGCTCATTGAGCATCGGCAGCAGATCCTCCAGGTTTAGCGCACCCTCAATCGCTCTCCAGATGTGTGCTTTAGACGAATAGGCCCCACACAGCCAAGGTGTGACACCAGCAGGGAAATCAAGATCACTTACCACGACCTCGTCTTCAGGGGCAAGTTGCAGCGCTGAGGCCAGCAAATTGTAGGCTTCCGAGCTGCATGAGCAAAATGACACCTCCGAGGTCTTTAGGCCTAGCAACCGCGCACTCACTTCGCGACAAGCCTCAACCGCAGCAAAGTGGCCATCCCGACCGCGCATCCCCAGCATCTTGTCACTCCAGTAAGCTTCGATGGCCTGCTTCGTGCAACTTGGCGGGATACTCTCTGCCGCTGTGTTGAGATAGGTCATGTTTGCAAGACCAGGAAATTCTTCAAGGCGAGAGGCTTTTGTTAGCATAAAATCAGAGAGTAGAAGTTTTAGAGCTCACGATAGCAACGGGATCTTTGGTCCATAAAAAATGCATGGCTAAGACACCGATCCAGGGGGCAAATCCGGCGACGACTAGACCAAGATCATAACTGCCACTACGGTCCACCAGCATCCCAAAAAAGCTATGCATCGGTGACGTGACAGCCCAGACCCAGAGACCCAGCAAACCCGTCAAACGCCCGACATGACTAGCGGAGAGTTCCTGAACAAAGCTGTAATAGCAAGGCGCCAAAGCCAGTGCTCCAGCACCTATAAGAAGCAGTGTCACCAGCAATGGCCAGCCTTTACCAAACCAGGGGATGAAGATACTGAAAGATGTCAGCATGCAGGCACAGCTGAAAACCCTGCGCCTTGCATCATGCGGAGTTGATCCGCGCTGCCGGATTAACCAGACTGAAAGCACGCCAGCCAAGATACACCCAACGTCGGTAGCGACGAAATAAACCGAGTTGAAATTGAGTGCCTCACCTTCTGTGTAGCTGCGACCGCTCTGCAAAAACTTCATGAGCCAGACACGGTAAATATGCCACACCGTTTGCATCCCCAATACCAGCAGTGCTACTGCCCAAAAGCGTCCACTGCGCAGGATGCCCTTTAGACCTAAGCCGCCATTTTGCAGCGCTTTGTCAGGGGCACTCTCCAAATCCCGCGGGCGCAGAAAGATAAACCACGCCACAACCCAAAACAAACCAATGCCACCCACGACAATGAAAGCAGTCCGCCAGGAACCTTCCTGATCCGTCAGCAGAAGTCGCATGATCTGCGGGGTAATGATGGCACCCATGGAAGCCCCACTTTGCAACATGCTATTGCCCATCGTTCGGTCCTTTTCACTGAGTAGGGTAAAGGTAACCTTCAGGGCACAAGGCCAGTGCGCAGCCTCAAAAAAACCCAGAAGTGTGCGGCACAGAAGCAGATCAGTGAAGCCGTGTGTCCAGCCTGTAATCATCCCCATCACTGACCACGCAGCCAGCACAGCCGGATAAAGATAATAGATGCGCCATCTATCGGCGAGTATGCCGAACACAAGCGATCCGCAAGCAAAGGCCCAACCAAAAGCGAGCTCAAGATTCCCGTACTCCTCATTACTCAAATTTAACTCCTGAGTGATACGCACCGAGGCGCTGCTGAGCGTCATGCGATCCATG
>JAPLUM010000503.1 GCA_026397605.1 Verrucomicrobiota bacterium
GACCTTTAGCCTGCTCCTCGACGGAGGGGGCGCGGCCGTCCCAGAACTGAGCGACGTGAATGGCGGCATTGTAAGTAGATGGGGAACTGCGACCGCCAACTTTGCCTTCGTGGCCTGGGGAGAAGGGGAGGTTGTCTTGACCGTATTTGTCCAGCATGTGGCAGGAGTTGCAGCTGAGCTTTTCTCCTTTGGACAGACGATTCTCATAGTAGAGCATGCGTCCGAGATTGATTTTGGCTTCGGTCAGCTCGTTGTCTGCTGAGGGTGCCTCAGTAGGTAGTGGCTTGAACATCATCAGAAAGGAATCTGAGACGGCATCTGCGAGCAGTGGCTGGGCGGCCAGGGCCAAAACGGCGGCGGTGAGTGTGGTGGCGATTTTCATGAGTGAAAGGAAGCGTTATTTAAAACGCGTACGGTGAAACTAGGGTTGCAGGCGTTTACAGGCAAGCACTCTGTGAGTCGTTTTGTGTTTCTCGGTTTGACGGCTCTTTTTGCCACGCCAACAGTTTCGTCTCTGTTTATACTTTTGATTTTATGAAAACTACTCTCCTCATCCTCGCTGCCGGTATGGGCAGCCGTTACGGCGGTCTGAAACAGCTCGATGCCATGGGCCCCTCGGGTGAGGTGGTGCTGGATTACTCAGTCTTTGATGCGATCCGCGCCGGTTTTGGCAAGGTGGTGTTTGTGATCCGTCGTGACTTTGAGGAGCAGTTCCGCACGCAGATCGGGGTCAAATTTGGGGACCGTATCCAGGTGGACTACGCGTTTCAGGACATACATGATCTGCCAGACGGGTTCACGGTGCCGGAAGGCCGCACAAAGCCCTGGGGCACGGCACATGCGGTTTTAGCCGCTGCTTCGGTGGTGCACGAGCCCTTTCTGATGATCAATGCAGATGATTTTTACGGTCGTGATGCCTATGCGAAGATGGCGGAGAATTTAATGGTTGCGCGTCCGGCTGACGGAAAGAGCCACTATTCGATGGTAGGCTTTTATCTGAAAAACACGCTCTCGGATCATGGCAGCGTGTCCCGTGGCGTGTGCGAGCGAGGTGAGGACGGGATGCTGAAGTCGGTGAAGGAGATGACAAAAATTTTCCGCACTCCTTCTGGGGCAGAGAATCGGGAGACTGATCCGGCACTGCCGCTGACCGGGAATGAGGTGGTTTCGATGAACTTCTTTGGGTTCACTCCAGATCTTTTTCCGCCTCTGAAGGCTGCGTTTGCGGAGTTCCTAAAACTGCGCGGCCAGGAGGAGAAGTCTGAGTGCTACATGCCTGGGGAGCTGGATGTCATGATCCAGACTGGTCGTGCGGATGTGACCGTGCTTGAGTCGAATGATTCGTGGTTTGGCGTCACTTACCCTGAAGATAAGGCAGATGTAGTGGCCTCTATTCGTGCGCTGGTGGCCTCCGGCGCCTATCCAGAATCGCTCTGGGGTTAGTCAACTGTCTGAACGCCACTTTTTGATTCCTGATTGTCAGCAACTCTTGAACTGCATCTTGACGCCGATGGGGATAGCCGTCATCATAGTCACGTTCTGATTCTGGGTATTAACCAGATCCTACATTCTCATGCGAATCATGTTTGACAGTTTTAGGCGCGTTTTTCTCCTCTTCCTAACAGCAGGCACCTTGGTGCTGGCTCAAGACGTGCCCAAAGCTCAGCCTCTGATTGGCTCGGGTGAGTTGGTGAAGGAAAAAAGCAAGGACTTGGCCGCGACACTGAGTACGCAAAAAGAAGCCCGCACGATGCGTCTAAGCATCCCAGCTCCGCGTGGGCAGATCGTGGATCGCAATGGCCTGGCGCTGGCTCAAAATCGTGTGGTCTACTACTTAGCGCTGAATTTTCCGTTCATGGATAAGGCGACTCCAGAGAAGATTCTAGTCTTTGCCAAGGAACGCATATCTGCGGCCAATAAGCTTTTGGGAAAGACATGGATGATGCCAGATGAGAAGTTGATCAGCCATTATCAAAATCGTCGCTGGCTGCCCCTAGTGTTTTCTCTGGAGGAAGGTCTCAATGTGGAGCTTTCCAATGATGAGCAGAAAAAGCTGGCCCCTTTGCTAGAGCAGGGATCTTTGCTGCTTCAGCCTGCCTACATCCGCTATTATCCGAAAGAGAACACTGCCTGCCATGTGATCGGTTTTACAGGAAAAACACGCCGCCTTCCCGAGGGACCGATTGCTGATGGAGATCCTCTGTTTGAGGAGATGGAAGGCCGAGACGGCATTGAGCTGACTTTTGATGCAATGCTGAAAGGCGTGCCGGGAGAGATCAACCTACTCTTTGATGCAGATGGGAAACTGCTATCGGATGAGGTTTTAAGGCGACCTTCACCAGGCCGGACAGTTGTGCTGGCAATCGACTACCACATGCAAAAGTATGCTGAAAATGCCCTCAGGGAAAATGCCCGTAATGGTGGCGCGATGGTGATTATGGATGTGCGTAATGGTGATATTTTGGCCTTGGCCTCCTATCCGACCTTTAACCCAAATGAGTTTGTCTTCGGGATACGCAGCAAGCGCTGGGAAGAACTCAGCAATGACCCCCGGATGCCGCTCAATGGTCGTGCTTTCCGTGGGGAATACCCACCGGCATCTCCCTTTAAGCTGGTCACCGCACTGGGCGTGCTGGAGTCTGGTAAAGTGACACCCACGTCGTCTTATTATTGCGGAACAGATCTCTTGATTGGAGATCGTTACTTTCACAATCACAATACCAAGTCGGATGAAGGTGATATGAATGTCATCACTGCGATCAAGCGCAGCTGCAATACATGGTTCTACCAAGCTGCATTGGATGCCGGTGCCGATCCGATCTCTATGATGGCTACTAGGCTTGGTTTTGGCGAGCGCACAGGTATTCCTCTGAAAGCAGAGGGTAGAGGCTACATGCCCTCTTCTGCTGATCACAGGATCGTCGGCGGTGAATTGGCAAAAATTTCGATTGGTCAGGGGCGGGTTCTTGCCACGCCGCTGCAAGTCTGCCAGGCGATGTCGGCTATCGGGGATGGGATGAATTTAAAGCAGCCGATTCTAGTGAAGCAGGTGCAGAGCCTCAGTGAAGTGATTGTGGAAGCTTACGAGCCAACAGTTCGCAGGCAGATCAATCTGGACCCCGCTGCAAGAGATGCTGTTGTGAAGGGCATGGTGGCCGTGGTCTCAGGCAGTGGCGGCACCGGACATGAGGCTGCGATTAAGCAGGCACAAATCGCAGGGAAGACAGGCACGGCTCAGTGGAAGCCTGCCAAGGATCAGCGGCTTGCTTGGTTTACGGGTTTCTTGCCCGCAAGTCAGCCTGTTTTGTCTTTTGCGG
>JAPLUM010000275.1 GCA_026397605.1 Verrucomicrobiota bacterium
GGTATCGGATGAGGTTGGGAAGCTACCCTTCCATTCAGAAGATCAATAACTAGATCCAAGGCCCTCACAAAAGGTGTCTGGATTGCAGACCAACTTTTGAGCAGTTTGTTCCACTCTTCTGCGGATAAGTCTTTCTCCCGCCAAAGTTGAAACAAGACGTTCCACAGATCCTCATCATGAATGCTCCTCGCAATCAAACTGCTCTGAAAACCGATTGCCCAATCCAAGTCATCACGTCCTGCCTTGACCGCATTGTGGATAAAGTCGTATTTCTGATGTTTGTGCTTCTCAAGTTGGATGGTTTCGAGGAGCGCCTCCAATTTTTCTGCGGGAGTCTCCGCAGAATGGATCAATAGCAGGTCAGCGGACTTGGGTCGAAAATGACTGTCGGAAAGCGAACAGGCTCCTACTTCGGGATTTTCCCAAGGCTCTAGGTCTTTAGGCACCATCTTTTTTACTCTGTCCAGCGCCTCTTGTGCCATCACACACTTGGTGTGATTTGCTAACCTGCTAAACATCGAAAAAACATCAAAAATTTGCTGGCTAGGTTTGGTGTCAGGAACGGCATCAATCCATGATTCGAGCCATTGAATGACTTGGGCGCGCGTTGCTTCACTCGCTGTTTCATAATGCTGAAGGATAAGCAGATTTGCCTCTCGATTCCTGTAGGAACCCAGTATGCCTTCCTGTCGAATGAGCCAGTCGAGTTTTTGGTCTGCGCTCCAATCAGGTCTTTTTGACTGACCGTGAACGACGATGCGGCGCACGATTGGCACATCCAGAGAATCCCAAGCTAGGGCAAGGTCGTCGAATAAGCCATTGTTGATCGATAACCATGTCTCCAGAGATTGCACGGCACCAGTGATGATCAGGTCAATCGCATCGTCTCCAGTGATTTCATGACCTGGCTCTACGTTCTCACGCCCTCGCGAAACCAAATCCTCTTCTTCGTTGTTCTGAATAAGCTTCGTCAGAGCCCTATGCTCGATCAATAGGCAGACAAATGTTTGCAAAGCCAGGAATGGGTAACAGTGGAGATGTAAACTCAGGTGGTCATTCCAAACAGCGCGAAGTTCATACATGCCGTGAGAGCAAGTGTTTAGAGTCAGAGTCGTTTCTTCTGAAGACTCGCCGCCCAATTCTTACTCAAGAAGGCGCCACCAGGTGTTTGCCTCAACTTTGGGCTTGAGTTGCGATGCTAGTATGGCGAGCGCGACTTCCGCTTCTTCGGGCAATCTGCATGCCTCAATGAGCCAGGCCAATTGATCGAGAGGCAGATCGCCCTCGTGCTGCTGCAGTAAAACGGTGAGCCATTTTCTAAAAACAGCATCTTCGTGAGAAGATCTGCGCCGGATCTGAATCGCGATCATTCGTGATGCCGAGGGATTCAGGCTGAAATTAAGTGATACAGCCCGATTCCATAGCAAAGCCTCAGCTTCAATGAAGCCATCAAAAATCGCCCACCTAATGATCTGACGTTGGTGATCAGTCGGCTGAACACTGCGGTCAAAAAAATGATCAAGAAGTCCAGCTTCAAGCATCCATGCAATCCATGGCTTCTTTGGAGGATTGCCAAAGAAACCATATGAGGATTCTTCATGGCGCAGGCAACGAAAGACGAAGTCTTTGTCCTGGTCGTTGAGCGAATCTGGGCCATTGAAGTAAATTTGCTGGAGTCGCCCGTGGCGCTGTGTGGGAGTGAGATCTAACTCCGCTACCCACTCCCGGCAGGCTTCAGTGATTTGAAGGTGCTCGTTGTCAGCCTTTCCGGCCTCATACTTGCTATAACTCACACACTTGATGAGCTGAAAGTTCCACTTGGACTCCTCGCCAAGAGGCACAAACGCGAACTTGTTCCCTGTACCGGGCATTCCGCGAGCAAGATAGTTCATAACGGTATCCTCGTGGCTGTATCCCGCGAACAAGACCGTGTATTTGGCGAACAACCTCAGAACAAACCTCCTGGCCCAACCATGCGTGAGGTAGGCAGCTCCAAAGTCCCTGTCTGTCATCACGCATCGGTCATGAGGCTCATGGAGAACTCCATGCATATAAATCAAGCCGCTAAAGTCATCCCCCAATGGTAATGCGGGAGCATGATGCACGATCATATCTGAGGCAGCACCTCCGAATACAGCTTTGGCAGCCGTGTTGAAGTGGCTATCAAAGTTCGTGGTCACAATACGAACCTTGCTGGGAGTCTGAAAGAGCCGGAGCAGAAGCTCATGAAGTTCGGTGTGCTTACTGTCCTCTCGTATCAAAAGTGATCTGGCCAAACGATGTACTTGAACCCTAGCACTTCCGTCTTCCAGTCGACCAAGAAAGCGATCTTCTGGTTCTTTGTCCTGTCTTTGCATGTCGACTTCCTTTGCGATCTGACCGGCTAGTTGGGCAAAGTTCGGAAGTCCGGATGGCTGTGGCATAGAAATTCCAGCCCCGGCAAAAATGACGAGTTCGTCTTTTTCCAAGGCTTTAATGATTTGATCATCAATTTCGACAGGACCACAGAGCATAAAAATCACTGGTACGACACCACCTCACTAATTGGCTGGTTGTGGGGCTTGTCACTCCGATATTGGAATGAAAGCGTTCTTGTATTGTGAAAGCGGTCAGGTGTTTCATATGGCAAGATTCCAGTTTTTAGACATTTGGGGAACCACGACACCCCGAAGATTTGCCGTCCGAATCAGCCGATCAGGAAAGCCTTGTCCGCTTCGGGGCACGCAAAATGAGCCAAAGTGTTTGTCCCTCTGTTCAATCCAAAGCGCCAGCGAAACCGACCCGCCTGAACGCGGCATAACGAACCCGTTCAACCAATCGCCTGCTCCTACTCACCGTAAAAGAGCGCCACGAAGAATCTGCCTTTGATGCTTATAACGAAGCGTTGGTGGAGGCGATGCAACAGTGAGGCTAAGCTTTACAGAGAAGTTAATGTGTCTGCTATACATTTGTCTGTCATGATCAAAAAGTCTTCTGGTGCCTGATTCACTTCGAATTGATACTCTTCGTGATGGAAACAATAGAGTCCTTCCAAGAGTGTGCCGTTTGGACTCACTAACTATCCCGTATAGTCTCCGCAACCCCAGTCAAAGAATGGAAAAAAACGCGCCGCGAGATCTGCATGCGTTCCTTCGAACCAATTGCGGGCTATGACTGTTAGCTCAGGAATGCATGAGATAGGAACAAAAGACCAATTGATTGAGTTTGGTTCACTTCCGTGGGTATTACCTACTCCATTGTGTGTGCTATAGAGTTCACGAAACTCTGGCGGAAACTTGAATGCCATTTGTAGATCCAAGGCATCCAATTCAGACTCGGATGCGCCGTCTCTTAAAATCAAGCCATGGGAACTTTCTCCATAATATTTAGCATGTTCGCTTTGGACTAATTGTGTCCAGGCAATTGTTTTTGAGGCGATTTTGGATTCTGATATCATTAGATTTGATGGATTGACGCTACTTAAAAAGGTATCAATCAGTGCTGTAGAAAGATGCTTCAAACAAAACAAAAGTTCAGCTTTGTCGCAATTCAATCTCAATCAATCCGAACAATGTCCAAGGATGCTACGTCATGAATGCAAAAGTACGGACACTTTATTCCCCTCCCGCCGTCCGTCTCAGCCGATCAGGAAAGTCTTGTCTGCTGCGTGGAAGCTGATCAGACTGCCTCATGAAATCCTGGTCACGCACGTCTGACTGTAAGATTTCCGCCACCATGAATGACAGCCAAGACCCCGCTTCAGGGATGGAAGGAGAGAGCACTGGATCTGCAAGCAGATCGAATGATAGTTGGGGGAAATGTTCGTTGCTCTGGCTGCTAGCTTTTTGGGGTGGAATGTGCGCATTAGCCTCCGCGGTGTTGATCACCGGCAGCACACTGGATGAAGCCAGTTTTGAGAAGTTTATAGGTTTCTGTCTGATCGGATTCTTCTTGGGGACCTTCGGCTTTGTTGCCTGGTGTGTGATTCATGTTCCGCTCGTTTGTCTTTTTCTCCGACGTTGGCCCCAGTTCCGAAAGTTTGCACTGACAACGATCTGGTTGGTGCTTATTGGCGGCGGATTTATTGGTTTTTTATTCAGGTCTCCGGCAAAGCCCTTTGAATCAATCACAGGGATGGATTGGGACCTTGCTCCTTGTGTGGCGGACTTTCACGGAAGCGCACTCCGAGATAGGCGACATCTGTGGGTGTTCCGAGGAACCCCTGACCATTTCAAGAAACACCTATCAGGAGTACCTTGGACACAATCGGACGAACTTTCTCTCTGGGTGAATGATGATGACTCCATCGTTTTTCGCCGTGCTCGACAAGCATTTGAAAACGAGCCGTGGTTGCCCACAGAACATCACATCTTCTACAATGACCGCTACGATGACGATGGCGGTAATCCCAAACATCCTCACGGGCACGCGCATCTGTGGGTGGATGCCAAGCATGAACGCTGGATCATTTACTGGGACGGTCTCTGAAGTGATGCGGGCGCTCCTGCCCGCAACGTGAATACTTCATTGAAAGGGGTTAGGTTGGAGGAGGCCAGGTGATTCAAATTGCAAGATTCCAGTTTTTAGAGACTTGGGGTAGCTTCGCAAAGGTACGGACACTTTATTACTTCTTGCCCGATTCTATCATAGGCGTGTAAATCCACACCCATGAGCAACACACCCCGAACTTTTCCCAACAATCCGTCGGATCTAAAGCTGCTGACAAACTTTACGATCTGTCGATGATCAACAAGTTAGCCTCCGAAACCGTCCACCCTCATGCAGCCGAACATCGAGCCGTTCTCGCAAGCATGTTTGCCGTTGGTGGAGTCATTGTTCGCGCCGCTCGTCGCCTATGCATCCATCCATGCACCGGAACTAAACGTCGCATGCTCTGGTATCCATGAAAATGGCCCTGTTTACGCTAATGCAGCACTCAGCCTTGAGGCGGCATATTTGCAGATTCCTGACGTCACACTCGGCGTTGGCTTCTTCATGTGGCAGCCCAGTGCCTCGGAGTCTCTCTTGATGCGACTTGAGGTCGGCTGGTATCGCTCATGGACGCGAGATGAACAGGCTGGCTTTTCAATTTGCGAGTTCTCCGCGGCTGACTACTTCACGGATGTTGCCCGTGCCGCACACTGGACTTCGGCTCAGCTTCCCCGTGTCGAGTCAGCAGCCCGAAGCGCCATTCGCCGAGGACATCCTCCTAGGCTCATTGAACACATTTGGCAAAGATTGACGCGGAGGATTCCACGACCCATGATCATGACGCTCCCTTTTGGCAGCCTCGCTAGACTTCCGAAGCTTGATACCTTTGTTTCACTTTATGAGAGTCACCTCGCAAATACCAAGGGCTAACCCTCAAGTTATCTTTGGATCGGTCCTCAAAACGGGTGGGCAAGGTCCGTTGATGTCGTGGCCTGACCCTACACGCGGGAGCAACGGTTGTTGAACCCTGCCTTGCCGCCTTGAACACACTAAGGGCCTGACAGTTCATCGCGCCTCCGCTAGTGGCAGTACCAGTGCTCGGGCGTTCAGTAGAAATGAACACTTGACGGGCGCACGCTTTAGCGCACGCTTGCGCTATGATCACACTTCCTGCCACCAAAGCACGTGCTAAGCTCTATAGCCTAATCGACGAGACCGCTGCGAGTCATCAGCCGATACAGATCACTGGAAAGCGTAGCAATGCAGTCTTGGTTTCCCAAGAGGATTGGGCCGCTATACAAGAGACACTCTATTTGCTTTCGATACCCGGAATGCGCGAATCCATCAAGGCAGGTTTGGCGACTCCAATTGACGACTGCTCCACGACACTAAAATGGTAAAGTGGAATTTGATTTATACCAAACAAGCCCAGAAAGACGCAAACAAGTTAGCGTCGAGTGGCTTAAAGGACAAAGCAGAACGTTTACTTGCTGTCATTGAATTGAATCCTTTTGCCAATCCACCACCATTTGAAAAACTGATCGGTGATCTTACTGGTGCCTACTCCCGCAGGATCAATATTCAGCATAGACTAGTTTACGAGGTCGTAGAGGAGGCGAAGACGATAAAGATTTTGCGCCTCTGGACTCATTATGAATAGCAAAATGGCCGAATGAAGAGGGTAATCATTACGCGAAGCCGCAATGATATCGGTTGTTGAACGATTCGCGCTTGGTTGGCCTAAGACTTAGCCTGTGGGGAACGGCTTTCCCCGTTTCTTTGACTGCGCGTAATCAACTAGTGCGCTGTTTCGGCTTTTCGATCTCGGCGCGGTGGCACTTTGACCGATTCGATCCTGCGGCGGCGGTCATTACCGACTCCGCCCTGTACGTTGTTCACGCTTTAGCGTGCTTCCCCGAAATCCTCCCAGAACACGCTAAAGCGTGAACAACAGGCGGCTTGGCACGCGGTCTTTGCTGGAAAGAGAGCACCCGAAGGGGCTGGGATCCTGATTCCAACACGAGGCCGAAAAAATCATTGATGCGAACATGTCAGCGGCTTCTTAGTTCTTTGGCTATTCGAAGCTTGATTCCGCAGCCCTTGGCCGACAAAGTTTGGACGTTAGACATCACATCATGCGCTACTTGAATCCATCGGTTTTATTGAGTTTCGTTTGCGCGGCTCTCCTCGGAATTGGTGCACTGATTCTGCCGGTCTTGATAATGTGGTGTCTAATATCAAAGGGTTCATGGCTGCGCGGAACGAATCAGCCAATGTCTCCCGCGTGCGGAATTGAACACTGCTTTGCTGCCTTGAACTGCATCACAAAAGCGAAACCAGCCCTCAGATCCTGCGCCTGCTGCCAGAGCGGTTGGCTTCTTTGCGTTTTGCTTTGCTGCCCAAATGCCTTTCATGCGTTTGATTGGCGTGGACTCTGTGCGGTGGGCGGGGAAACGCTACGGGCCGAGGGCGGCCCTTCTCCTTGGTAGATTCGGCGTGGATTGCTGCGGTGGTGATGATTTATTCATCGCGCGCTGCTGCATTTGCTGGCAGATGTGCCGGATGGAGATTCCATACATCCTCTTCGGTATCGCTGCGGTTCTATACTTTTTGATTGGGCCGGGCATGGCTTGGTTCCGAGCTTCCGGGGCGCTCCGAGAGATCGCAGCGCTTAGAAATGAGTTGAATGAACTGCGTGCGCAATTGCGGGCACTAAGGGCTGAATCCATTCCAGTCCCCACTCCGGCCCAAGCTCCCGCTGCTGCAG